>CAZYVN010000033.1:0-6479 GCA_964650925.1 uncultured Candidatus Saccharibacteria bacterium | reverse complement strand
CGCCGGAACATCTTCCCTCTCATGGCGGCAGTTTTGAAAAGTACAAACAAACCAAAGGCGAAATATTTAAAAATGTGAAGACAATCATTGCTAATGTCGACAATGAGCACGCGGGCTACTATCTTAATAACCCGGCTGAAAAAAAGATTACGTTTAGTGTTGAAAAACCTTCGGATCTCCAGGCACAAAATATCGAGACGACCACGCAAGGAGTGACCTTTAAAGTCGGAGGTGACGAATTTAAGCTTTCTATCCCGGGCATTTTCAACGTCTATAACGCCCTAGGCGCCCTCGCTGTCGCTCGAGCGCTCTCTCTACCCACCAGCGCAATTCAGCAAGGTTTAACCTTGCTGAAACTAATCCCTGGGCGAATGGAAAAGATTGATGAAGGTCAACCGTTCACTGTTTTTGTTGATTACGCTCATGAGAAAGAATCGATGGGGCTGTTGTTGAAGACGGCGGCCGCCTTCGCCCCGAAATCCGGCTTCGGCGAGCCGAGCAAAATTATCGTCCTTCTAGGTGCAGAAGGCGGCGGCCGCGACAAACAAAAACGCCCCGACATGGGCGCGCTCGTCGGTAAGTACGCCGACTACGTCATAGTTTCAAACGTCGACCCATATGACGACCCGCCGCAAGAAATCATTGAAGACATCGCCCAAGTCGCCGAAACAACCGGTAAAGTCCGCGGTCAAACCCTCTTCACTATTGAAGACCGAAGAGAAGGAATAGCTACAACTCTTCGACTCGCGAATACGCTCGCTCAGAATAATCAAGACTCGATTGTCTTGATTACCGGTAAAGGCTCCGAACAATCCATGATCTTCGCCAACAATAAAAAAATCCCCTGGGATGACCGCGCCATTGTCCGAGAGGAGTTGCGAAGATTCTTAAAAAACTAAAATGTGCAACAAAAAACTGTTACGATATATCATAACAGTTACTACTTTCAAAAAAGACCGCTGAGTGAGTTAAAAACTATCCAGCTAGGCACCACGATTCCACCTACAATAAACAAAAGTGTTTTTTCAATTCCCTTGCGTTTTTCGGCTTCCGCAAGTGATAAAAAGTGAAGTACGATTGCAAAAAATATCAAAACTGCACTCATAACTCTCTGTAGAATATTCTCGCTACGTAGTTCTGTCAATCAAGCCCAAATTCGTTATTTTGCCTCAAAGAAGTTTTTGACGCCTTGGTAGGTATCTTGGGCGAAGGTGGAGATGGTCGCTTGGCGGGTTTGGGGATTCTGAATACCGGGCTCATATATGTAGCCGTATTCGATGAGCATGGAAGCAGGGTTAAGAGAGTTGTTGGAACCGATAGCAATGAGCTCTTGGTCAGGGACGATACCAGCGGATTCAGCAGGAAGATTGGAAATCGGATAGTGTGCAGCGAGCATTGATTTTACATAATCAGCAATGTCGTTCGAGGCTTTAGCGTTGGAAAATTGAAATTCGGGAGTGTAAATTACAAAACCTTTGTATGGTCCGCTTTTGCCTGCCCGCCGACCAGCATAATCATTAATGTGTAAATGAATAACGAGATCAATATTATTATTATTCGCCCATTTGTTAATACCCCAAAGACGAAAGGCCACCGTAGATGGAGCGGTGTGGTGTTCGACGGCAACATTTTCAACAATCTTACCCTCTTTCATGTACTGACTCATGAGCGTTTGCTGGTTCTTTTCAAAAGCAAGAATATCGGCCTTATGAGAAGCAAGGTAGTCTAGAAGTACAGGTGAGTAGCCCGAACTATCCCGACTGACCGTCACTTGAAAATGTGGATCTTTTTCAAATAAAGCTGCCAAGTCGGCGCCGATCGCAACCGTCACATCCGCTTCTCGCAGACCGGCGAAGCTCGTACCGCTGTATTCATTGTCGTGTCCGGGAACGATTAGTATTTTAACCTTGCTGTTGTTGTAATGTGTTCGTAAATCGTTAGCGGTAATGCTGTCGGTAAAAAAAACCGAGGCGAGATAACTTTTGATATTTGAAAAAGAAAGAGCGGTGTGGTTAGCTAGTAGGATGCCCAGGGCAATTAAAATCGCAACGCCGAGGATAAGTAAAAGTTTTCTCATTACATATAATAATAGCACGGTGTAGCGAGTCTCGAAGTAATAACTTTAGTCGGGCTCTTCGCAGCGCGGCCGGCGCGAGAAAAGCAGATTTTCAGCAGAAAATCATGCGGGCCCAGACAAAGTTGTTACTAGAGATAAGTGAAACCGTACAAATTACCATGCCTGAATTACCAGAAGTACACACCACTGCAACAATATTAAACAAGCTCGTCACCGGGCTTTCGATTACTGACATCTGGTCGGGATATAAAAGTGCTTTCCATGAGGGTAAAAATAATATCAAAAATGTTGAGTATTTTAAGGAATTTAAGAAAAAGATCATCGGCCAAAAAATAATCGGGGTTTCGAGACGCGGCAAGAATGTTTTGATAGATCTTTCAGGCAATGAGACAATTTTGGTGCACATGAAGATGACGGGGCATTTGTTGTATGGGAGATATGCACCCCTCCTCGCGAGTACGCGAGTGCTCCCCGGAACGTACTTCGGTACGGGCACGCCCTCAAGGGGAGATAGCGCTCCGATCGAATCTTGGCGAGCGGTAGAGGTTGGAGCGCTACAAGACCCGTTTAATCAATACATAAGACTGGTATTTAGCTTGTCGAACAAAAAACATTTGGCATTTTCGGATCTGAGGAAGTTTGCAAAAGTTTGTCTACTTAAAACGGACGAATTGGAGAAAAGCCCGGACTTACGGGAGCTGGGGCCTGAACCGCTTGAGAAAAAATTTACGCTTGAAGTTTTTAGAGAACGATTGGCATTACGTCCAAACACCAAAATCAAGCAAGCTCTCATGGATCAGACATTGATTGCGGGTATCGGTAATATTTATTCCGATGAAATGCTCTGGCTTTCTTCAATTCATCCGGAAACACCGGTAAAAAATATTCCTGAGAAAAAAATGAAAGAGCTTTTTGGTTCCATGAAAAAAGTCTTGAGAAAAGGTATTGATTTTCAAGGCGATTCGACATCGGATTATCGAAATCCCTACGGCGAAGCGGGAGCGTTTCATCACAAGCATCAGGCTTATCGACGGACTGGTGAAAAATGTTATTTAAAAGGTTGTAATGGGACGATTCGCAGGATTATTGTCGGCGGTCGGAGTGCGCATTTTTGTGATGTTCACCAGATAAGAGCTAAGTAAAAGTCCTGTAAGGAATGTTCTTTTAAAAACTGGTCTAGCTTTTTAAAAGAATATTCCTGGAGGGAATTTTACTTATCTAACATACGAAACAGCGCAACCCCGGCAGCAACGGCGACATTAAGCGACTCCTTCTTCCCTACCAGTGGAATTTCGGCGATCGAATCGACTTTTTCCAAAATCTCTTTTTCAATCCCCTCGACTTCTCTACCGAAAATGAAAAGTGTTGGGCTGTTGATGGTTACTTTTTTATAATCAACCGATCGTGGATCTTGTTCGACGGCAACAATTCTCGTTTTTCCTTTTTTGAGTTCTTCGATGAGTATGAGCGGGTCTGAAATGGATTGCCAACGTATTGTATCTTCAGCTCCTAATGATACTTTAGCGAAATCTTTCCGCTTGTTTCCAAAACGGTCGAGTGGCGTCGGGGTGTAACCTGAAAGATAGATAGTATTTACACCCAAAGTGTCGGCGGTGCGAAAAATCGAGCCGACGTTAAAAACACTTCGGATGTTATGAAGAAGAATGGCTGTTTCGGATTTCATGCTTTGTATTATATGCTACAATATCGAGATGTTAAGCCTTTTCCCCCTTCTCTTAAGTTACTCCCTTCTAGCGCCATTTTTGCTTAGGTTAACGCTTGCGGCGGTCTTTATTCATCGCGCCAAAACAAACATTCGTTCAACGGGGTATGAAAAAATACTTGGGATCATCGAGGTGGTTGGTTCAATTCTCCTTGTTATTGGATTGTATACCCAGGTTACCGCTCTTATTTTCGGAATACTACTGGCCTTTTTCATAAGTGACAAGATTAAGCAGCGGGCTTTTCTTACAAATGGTGTTAATTATTACCTTATTCTTTTTGTATTATGTTTAGTCTTACTTGTAAGCGGCGCCGGCTCCTTTGCTATTGATCTGCCACTTTAGACAATGATCACCTATTTTCAAGCGGCAGTTTTGGGAGCTCTGCAGGGAATAACCGAGTTGTTTCCTGTTTCCAGTCTGGGTCATAGTGTTCTACTGCCTTCACTTTTGGGTTGGAACATTGGTCAAAAAGCACCTTACTACTTGGTATTTTTAGTGGCAACGCACCTGGCGACCTCCTTGGTTTTATTTGTGTTCTTTTTTAATGACTGGGTTTTAATCATCAAAGGTATTGCCCGCTCATTGAAAAAAAGGGTAATTTCTAATGACGATCATTATGCGAAATTGGGCTGGTTACTTGTTGTGGCAACTATTCCAGCCGGGGTTCTTGGTTTACTTTTTGAAGAAAAACTCAAAACGCTTTTCGCTCTGCCGTATTTTGCCGCTCTTTTTCTGATTCTCAATGGCTGTATTCTGTTTAGCGCTGAATTTTTACGAAAAAAGATAAAAATGGCAAGTGGTAGTGTCGATACGGCAATCGCAAACTTATCATGGAGCAAGGCGGTTAAGGTTGGCTTTGCACAGACTCTGGCTCTTATTCCGGGTCTCTCCAGAACCGGAACGACGCTTGTAGGCGGTCTTTTGGTTGGCCTTGACCACGAGAGCGCCGCTCGTTTCTCATTTCTTTTGGCTACACCAATCATTTTTGCCGCGGCGGTTTTGAAATTACCAGAACTTTTATCGGCAAGCCGTGGGTATCCGTTGGGTCCGATTATAATCGGGGTTCTTGCTTCGGCAGTGTGTGCCTATTTTTCCGTGGCTTATCTAACGAAGTATTTCAAGACAAAAACTCTTAAACCTTTCGCGATTTACTGCATATGTATCGGTATACTAAGCCTACTTTTTATTTCCCACTCTTAAACCAAGCGAGCACAAACGACAAAAGACCGAGAATAAGGGCGAGAAGGCCGTGTTTGAAATGTAAATGGGTATCACTGGCGATGTAGCCAGGCATGAAGGTTGGAAGTGAACCGGCAGGCACCGTCCAGTAGATAATGGCAATGGCAATGAGCACAATACCTAGAATTATCGAGCAAAGAGTAATTGATTTGTTGTTCATAGATATGGTTATTGTAGCATAGGTCAAACAGGGGTATAATATACGCCGTATTATGGTGACAAGTAATCTCACGTTTAACGAACGATTTAATCAATTTGTGTGGGCTTTTCTCCTCTACCCTGTCTGGCCATGGGTCGAGAGGTCCTTTAATTTTCTCCACAAAAAAGAACGCCAGCCGTATCATATCGGCTGGCTAGCGCCCGGCAAAAGCATTGATGATCTTAAAAGCCACCTTTCGCGAGTTCATGGTTTCGGTAATCATTTCGTCGCCTGGACTGATCCGGGTCAAATTCTCTCGTGGCGCAAACTAGTCAATTTTCGCTGGCAGTACCACATTCGAGTCTTTAGTGACGGGGAAATCCGCGGCCATTTTGAAGTCACCCCGGAAGCGGCGCCGGTCAAACACTTCCTCGCCCAAGGTGAACAAAATCGAAAAGAAGATTTCTTTGCATTTCTCGGAGATATCGTCACTGTCAAAAAACACATCTCCCGTCTCGAGCATCGTAAAAGCTACGAACAAATCGGTTTCAGCACCTCCGGTTTTAACGTTACCAAAATCTACAAGGTTCCACTGATGAATAGGTAGTTGTGGTTTTACATCTTTATGGTACTCTGGTTGTAGACTATGACTGCACTTAAAGGGTTTTACCCTCAAAATAACAAAAGAACGTTGGAAAATCTCACCAATGACGCCGACGACATAGTAATGTGCTACTCAACAGGAAAGCTGACTTTGGAAGAGACCTGTGCGGCCGCCGAGAAACTGTTTGCAAGACTCCAGTTGATTATCAAGAAGTGGCGCAAAAAGTATAGGGAGAAAGGCCCTCGAAACCCCAAGCAAATGTCCTTCGCTGTTTACATAATTACAATGAGGCTCGTGCCCTACCTTGCCCCTCAAACCATTTTGGCGAGCACTCCGTTGGTTTTCAACACAAAAGCTTGATCACCACTCCGCTTCCCTACATCGAAAGAAATGCAGATTATGACTCCAAACGTACCTGAAACAATTGTTCCACTCTACGAACATCTGGGAGTGAACTACAGCAAACCCGGAAGCTTTGTACAAAAAATCCCAATGTCAGAGCCTTCTATGAAAGACGAGTACTCATCGGAGACACCCTTGCGGCCACTCGACATGGAAAGCCACTTAAAATGGATACAGGAGATTTGACGAGCAAACTGAGAAGCAACCACCCAAAAGCAAGTTTGGGTGGTTTTTTATTATTGGGTAATCCCTAACTCTGCCACCAGCTGTTAGAGATTTTGCATTTGTGTTGAG
>CAZYVN010000032.1:0-6546 GCA_964650925.1 uncultured Candidatus Saccharibacteria bacterium | reverse complement strand
AAAAATTATCACCAAAAGAGAAAAGCAGATTACCAACATAAAAAAACAGTAGATAGTTTTAGAACAGGCTTTGAAAACAATAGAAGCTGAAATCACCCGCCGCAACCACGAGTATCGAACTCTTCAAGAAACCATTGAAAAAGAGAAAGACTCGAATCGAGACGCTGAAAAAGACGTCTTTAGGATTATGGCCAAGCAGAATGAATTGCATGGAACCATAAACGCGCTCAAGGCTCAAGAGGAAACGCTTGGTCACGAAGAGGAAGCTTTCAAGCGTGAGCTTGCGGAGGCTTATATGTTAGTTGGCCGCGATTCCCTTGATTTTCATAGTTTGGCTTTTCCCTTTGAAGATTCGAGAGGACCACAGGAAGAACGCCGGAAAAATATTGAAAAAATTAAGATTAGACTCGAAGATTCGGGAGCCGGTAACAGCGTGGATATTATGAAAGAATACAAAGAAGTCGAAGAGCGGGACGCTTTTCTTTCGCGCGAACTTGAAGATTTGGATAAGTCGGCGTTGTCGCTTGAAGCGCTTATTAAAGAACTCGATATTAGACTCGATACTGAATTTAAAAACGGCATTGTCAAAATCAACGCTCAGTTCGAGACGTTTTTTGCGTTAATGTTTGGTGGAGGTACGGCCTCACTTGAAGTGATCAGAGAAAAGAAGCGGAAGCGAAAGGATACTGACCTGACCGCCTTACTTGACGATGTTACCGACGAAGTGCGTGTCCCGCGTAGCTCGTATCCGAGCGAAGTGGGAGCCGAGGATGAGCTTGGTGAGGAGGGCCTTGAAATTAAAGTCAGCCTGCCGCGAAAGAAAATTAAAAATCTGGAAATGCTTTCAGGAGGCGAACGAGCCCTTACTTCGATTGCTCTTCTTTTTGCCGTTTCTCAAGTCAATCCACCGCCGTTTATCATTCTCGATGAAACCGATGCCGCTCTCGACGAGGCCAACTCTCGCAAGTACGGCGACATGATCGAAAATCTTTCCAAATATTCCCAGCTCATCCTGATCACCCACAATCGCGAAACGATGTCCCGGGCCGGCGTTCTCTACGGCGTCACCATGGGCCAGGATGGTGCCTCCAAACTCCTCTCCATCGAATTCGACGAAGCAGTCAAAGTCGCCAAGTGATGAGATGGGCACCATCTAATCATCGATATTTTGCGTTATTGGAAAAGAAGTGATAGTATCGGTCGAGGAAAGGAGTTCGTTATGAGATGCGAACAGCTTAGAGAAGTATACGAACATTTCAGACAGGGGAAGAAAGAACAAATGGGTACGAAAAAACTTACCCGCGTTGGCAAGACAATCGAGGCTGAAGTTCGGGCCGTTGAGCTCTGTAGAAGGAGGGGCGATGGCGGCGAAGAGGTTTGCTTCATTACGTTTATGAAGGAACCCGACAGTGACAACGTGGACTTACAGGTCCACCTAAAGCGTTTCTACTCTTTCTCTTCGAATGAGAAACCGGAAACGTGTTTCTCGCTCAGTCTTCCGTGCGGCTTGATCAGCACCGGTGGTAATTACACACTCGGGTCCGCCGCCTTCGCGGCCGTGGCTGTCGTCACGCAAAAAATCGCCGAGCTTGCTCACCCTGAAATTTTCAAACAATTAAATAGCGGCATTTAAACAATGTCCAAAATAACGCGATTAACCCTCGCGTTTTTTTTAATAATCTATTCTCGAGTAATTATTAAGCCCGAGCGAAGAAGTGGCACTTGATCCGAGCCTTGTGCAGCGCGGCCGGCGCGGAACAGAGAAAATTTCTAGCAAGAAATTTTTGTGCTCGGGCAAGTACCACTCCGTAGCGAGGGCGTCGTTGCTATTGCGCCAAAAGATAATCGAGTATTTTTTTATCCAAATCGGCGCCTTTGACTTTGAAGCGGATTTTGTCGCCGAGCTGGTATTTCTTTTTGGTTTTTTGGCTAATGAGGGCGTATTGTTTTTTGTCGAGCTCGTAGAAGTCGTCGGTCATATCGCGAAGCTTGATCATACCTTCGGAACGGGTTTCGGCTTCTTCGACGTAAATACCCCATTCGGTCACACCGGAAATAACCCCTTCGAATTCTTGACCGACTTTATCCATCATGTATTCAACCTGCTTATATTTTTTAGAAGCACGCTCGGCTTCAGCCGCGGAGATTTCCCGTTCGGTTGATTGTTCGGCGATATGAGCAAACCGCGCGAATTCCTTGTCGGCTATTTTTTCGCCTTTCAAGTGAGCCTGTAAAACTCGTTGAACCAAGAGGTCCGGGTAGCGGCGAATCGGGGAAGTGAAGTGAGTGTAATATTCGAAAGCCAGGCCAAAGTGACCGACGTTTTGAGTCGAGTAAATGGCTTTTTGCATCGAGCGGATGGCGGCGGTTTTAATGAGACCCTCTTCAGCTTTACCCTCAATCTTTTTCAAAAGGGCATTAATGTCCTGCTGCGAAACACCCTTTTTTGAAATCGGCAAATCATGACCGAGGGCTTTTACCAAGATGGCCAAATTTTCGATTTTTTCCATATCGGGCACCTCGTGAATGCGGTAAATCGAGGCCAGACCTTTGCCGCCTTTGTGTTTGATCGAGTCGTAAATAAACTTGGCGACTTCACGATTGGCGAGGAGCATGTATTCCTCGACGAGCTTGTGGGTATCGAGTCGCTCTTTTTTGTAGACGCCGATCGGTTTGAAGTTTTCGTCAAGCTTGAATTTAATTTCATCCTGTTCGAATTCGATCGCGCCGGCTCGGAATTTTTCCGCTTGGAGTTTTTTAGCGATTGAATTTAGGATCCGAAGTTCGTTGCAGTAATCTCCGCCTGCCTGCGCAGGCAGGCCTTTATCGATGCTTTCCCAAGCATTTTCGTAGGTGAAACGATGGTTGGAATTGATAGCCGTTTTGCCAAAGTGTCGTTCGTAAACCTTGCCTTGGTCGTCCATTACAAACCAAGCCGAAAAGGTTAGTTTATCTTCGTGAGGATTGAGGCTGCAGACGTCGTTGGAAAGCACTTCCGGAAGCATCGGAATAGTCCGATCAACCAAATAGATCGAACAGCCTCGGTGCAGAGCTTCTTTATCGAGAGCGGTGCCGGGAATAACATAGTGGGAGACGTCGGCGATGTGAACACCGATTTCATATTTACCGTCAGCCAATTTTTTGAAGGAGATGGCGTCATCGAAATCTTTGGCATCAAACGGATCGATGGTGAAGGTCAGGGTGTCGCGGAAATCAGTTCGTCTGGCGATTTCTTCTTTGGTTATGGCTTTGTGTTTTTCAATTTCGTCGGCTTCTTTTTCAACCTCCGCCGGAAAACCCATGTCAAAACCCTTCTCGAGAACAATCGATTCCATCTCGACGTTGTGACTGCCTTTTTCGCCGAGGATTTTAAGCAATCTACCTTGAGGATTTTTTTGGCCGCGATCCCAGCGTTCGATTTTCGCTTGGATTTTAATGCCGGTTTTGAGTTTGTCGTTGCCTTTCTTCGGGATGAAAATATCGACATACATTTTACGGTCATCGGCGATCAAAAAGCAAAAATCTTTGGTGCATTCAAGGGTGCCGACAAATGTATCTTTAGCTCGCTTGATAACTCTCGCTACCTCGCCCGCTTGCCGCATACCTTCGATCTTCGGATGAAGTAAGACCTCGACTTCATCGCCGTGAAGAGCGGTATTGAGAAAGCCGGGTTGAATTTCTACGTCTTCAGGAAGAGGATCAATTTCTCTATTGATGTACCCCACGCCCTTACTTGTGGTTGCGATGATGCCGGTAAAGCGCCCAAGTTCTTTTTTCATGGGTCTACTATAGCAGAATGTTGGTTTGAAATCGAGCGAAGGGCGGTGTAGTTGAACGAGCCTTATGCAGCGCGGCCGGCGCGGAACAGAGAAAATTTCTAGCAAGAAATTTTTGTGCTCGGACAACTATGCGGCCCGTAGTAAGGTTTCAAAGCAACAAAATTTGACGTTTTTGGTTGCCTTTGCTACTATACGACGTATGCTAAAAATACGATTACAGCGGGTGGGACGAAAGCACGAAACCATATTTCGGCTTGTCGTCACTGATTCTAAAAACGGTCCCAAGAGTGGTAAATCACTCGAGGTGATCGGCTCGTATGATCCTCGCGGCAAGCGGGATTTTCAAGTACTTGAAACGGAACGGGTGAAGCACTGGATTTCAAAAGGTGCTCAAGTTTCCGACACTGTTCGTAACCTCCTTATCGATAAAAAGATTATGGAAGGCCGAAAAGTCAACGCTCTTCCTAAAAAGCGACCAATCAAGAAAGAAACGACGGAAGCAGCCGCTCCAACCGCCGAAAAAGCTCCTGAAGCTCCAAAAGCTTAGTGGTATTTTTCCACTTGCCTACCATTGACCACTCTTGCGTCATGGCGTACAATTGTGCCAGCAGTAAGTCGAACTACTGTGATGATTAACAACAGAGGAATACACTAACATTATGCAAAACGATACTGAATTTTTAAGTTACGTAATCAAAGCTCTGGTAGATAATCCAAACGATGTAAAAATCAATCGAACCGTCGATGAAATGGGCGTACTCATGACCCTCGACGTCAATCCTGCCGACATGGGTAAAGTTATCGGCCGATCCGGCAATACCGCTAAGGCTATTCGAACGCTTTTGCGCGTTGTCGGCATGAAAAATAATTCTCGCGTCAATCTTAAAATCAACGAGCCGGAAGGCGGCATGAAGCCGGAACGAGCGACCAAGACGGTTGATGAAGCGATGGCGGATCTCAAGATATAAATAGATTTAGGATTCAAGAATAAAAACAAGAGCCGCGCCCGAAGGGCGCGGCTCTTGTTTTGACTTCATGTTTTAATTTGGTACTGTTATTGCAGCTTATGAAATTGCGAACTACCGTCGTAGATCTTTCTGAAGAATTTCAGATCAATTGTCCCCATTGTGAAGGGCTATGCGCTCGAGGCCGATTTTTCGTCGAACTGTACGTCGATGGGGAAGGGTACGTGCTATGCGACGTTAGTGGTTGTTGCGGAAAGACTGTTATGCCGATGCTTGTTCTTTTTGAATCGCTTAGTCTCGCGCAAGAATCCGGTAATCGACTCATTACTCAGGCGTTCCCACCAAATGCTCTTTTTAATCTGCCGCTCCTTTCTCGCGAGCTTGCCGTCGAATCATTTGCTGACCTGTTCGCCCACGTTGACAAAACGTTAAGGTCGTAGTACTGCACCTTACAGTCCAGATCAAAACACAAAACCGCGACAGGCGCGGTTTTTTGACATTTGTCCAGAAAAGTAGTATTTTACATTCATGATATTTCATATTATCAGCCTTTTTCCGCAGGCCTTCGATTCGTATCTCGGCGAGTCGATTTTGAAGCGGGCCATTGAAGAAAAAAAGATTAAGGTGAAATTCTATAATCCCCGCGATTTTCTAACCAAAAAACAAAAACAAACCTACGCCGGTCGACGCGTCGACAACAAACCTTACGGCGGCGGCCCGGGCATGGTCATCGAGGCGTTACCGGTCATCAAGGCCATCGCTAAAGCCATTTCTTATACTAAACACCGAGTGTTTAGTAGTAGGGTAAAGATTATTTTCTTTTCACCAAATGGTGTTCAGGTGACAAATCAATACGCAAAGAAAGTTGTTGAGAAATACGACGATGTTATTTTCATCTGCGGTCGTTACGAAGGTATTGATGCCCGTGTCAAAAAAATTTTTAAGATGGAAGAGGTTTCGGTTGGACCGTTCGTATTAACCGGTGGAGAACTACCGGCAATGATCTTGATTGATGTGATGGCTCGACAGATTGAAGGGGTGCTCGGTAATTTCAATTCACTTGAAGAATCTCGCACAGCTTCAAACGATGTCTACACTCGTCCCGAAGCCTTTACCTACAAAGGCCGAAATTACCGTGTCCCAAAAATCCTCCTCTCCGGCAATCACGCCAAAATCGAAGCTTGGCGAAAATCCCGAAAATAAATACCTAATCAATGGTACAATTTTCAGATGTCGAAAAGGATCCACATTGTTGTGCTCGTCTGCTTGGCCATTGCTTTGGTTGTGATCATTCATCCGCTGAAGAAACGGGCTGTAGAAACCATCGATACTGCTCAGGTAATAGCAGTCGAGCAAAAGCCCCAACCGGTCGCCCAGGTCAAGCTTCTGGCTTTTGGCGACCTGATGCTTGACCGCGGGGTTCGGTTGCGTATGAATACCTGGGGAGAGGAGTATCCTTTTTTGAAAATCAAGGATGTGCTCTCCGGTAACGACATCGTTTTTGCTAATCTCGAAGGGTCGATAACCGACAACCCCTCCAAAACTCTCAGCAAAAAAGACGCGCACATTATTTTTACGTTCAGTACCGCGACCGGGCCGCTTTTGAAGCGCGAAGGTTTCAACCTTTTTCACCTCGCCAACAACCACTCCGAAAATTTTGGAATAAAAGGTCTCGAACAAACCCGCAAGTATTTACGAGAAAATGGTATCGATTATTTTGGCGACCCGCTCAATGTCGAGGACATTTCAATCGTGAAAGAAATTAACGGCGTAAAGTGTGAGCCGTTTGAAACGCTTACTGT
>CAZYVN010000031.1:1006-6558 GCA_964650925.1 uncultured Candidatus Saccharibacteria bacterium | reverse complement strand
TCGAATACAATCCAACGAAAGTAAAATAGCGGGATCTGTTGACGGTGTTTTTGGCCAGTCACGATCCGTCGCAATTAAACAGACAGGGCAATGATGTCGGTACGCAGTATCGTTCGGTGGTTTTTTATACCACCCCTATGCAAAAAGAAATTGCTGAAAAAATGATCAAAGAAATCGACTCATCGGCTCGAGGCGCGCCCGTCGTCACTGAAGTAGTACCCCTCAAAAAATTTTACGAAGCCGAAAGTTATCACCAGGATTATTACAATCGAAATAAAGAGGCGCCGTATTGCCAGGTTATCATTAACCCGAAAGTCGAAAAGGTTCAGCGAAAATTTGCCCAACTACTAGCCGATAATCAAAAATAACATGAATGAAGACGAATTAAAAAAGAAATTAACACCGGAGCAATATCGTGTTCTTCGGGAAAAGGGCACAGAAATGCCGGGAAGCGGCAAGTATCTCCATGAAAAGCGCCAGGGTACTTATAATTGCGCCGCCTGCGGCAACCCGCTTTTTGCTTCTGATGCGAAGTTCGATTCCGGTACCGGTTGGCCTTCCTTCGACACTGCTTTTCTGGGCGCGGTTGAGTATATCGAAGACAGTTCGCATGGCATGAACAGAACAGAAGTCGTCTGTGCCCGCTGCAAGTCTCATCTTGGCCACGTTTTTCCCGATGGCCCGACTTCTACCGGCAAACGCTACTGCATGAATTCCGTCTGTCTCGATCTCGAAGAAAAGAAAAAATAACACACTATGAATCCCGCCATCATTGTTTTTGATCTTGATGACACCCTGGCTCAAAGCAAAATGCCGCCTGATAATGAAATGGCGGGGCTTTTGTGCGAATTACTGAAAAAGAAAAAAGTGGCCATTATATCGGGAGCTTCCTTTACTCAATTTAAAAAACAACTTCTCACCAGCCTCGCCTGCTTGCCATTATTTAAAAATCTTTCGTTGCTGCCGACTAACGGTGGCGGTTATTACGAGTATGACGGTGATTGGAAACCGGTCTATGAAGAAAAATTGACCGACCTTGAAAAGAAAAAAATTTTCGCAATGTTTGAAAAAGTCTTTTCTGAGACCAACTATCAACAACCGGAAAAAATCTACGGCACTCTTATTGAAGACCGATTGACCAGTGTCACTTTTTCCGCTCTTGGTAGCGAAGCGCCGATTGAATTGAAAAAGGTCTGGGATCCCGATCTTTCAAAACGTCGACCGCTCAAGCTTCTCCTGGAAAAGTATCTGCCGGAATTCTCAGTTGCAATCGGCGGAGCGACATCGATTGATGTCACCAAAAAGGGGGTCGATAAGGCCTACGGTTTGGAGAAGTTCTGTCAGCGACGCCGGCTTTCGATAAACGAGGTGCTGTATGTTGGCGACAAGCTCGAAGAAGGTGGTAACGACGCCTCGGTTAAGCGCTTGGGTGTCAAAACCTTTGTCGTAAGCGGCCTTGAAGAAACCAAAAAACTTATACACAGTCTCATCAATTAATTTTTATCGTTCTGATATAATTAGACTCGTAACCTATGACCGAGCCTTTTACTGAAAAGAGGCCCTGGGGCGAGTTTCGACAGTTTACCAAGGGCGGGCCGACTACTGTCAAAAGCCTCTCCGTCAAAAAGGGTGAAGGACTGAGTATTCAATACAACCAAGAACGAACAGAGTTTTGGCGAGTTCTTTCCGGTACTCCGAAAATTACCATCGACGAAAGAGTTTTTGACGCCAAAGCGGGGGATGAGTTTACGGTCGAACGACGGATGCGACATCGAATCGAAGCACCTCGGGATGATGTTAGTCTTTTGGTGATTTCCCGCGGCAGTTTCGACGAGAACGACATCGTCAGGGTCGAGGATAATTATGGTCGAGTTTGACATGACGTCAGTCAACGCTTCAAAAAAAAATACCGGGCGCCGCAGCATTCTTGCGGTCGGTCATTACCGACTTGGCTTTCTGTTACTGTTTTCTCGGGGAGAGAATCGAACTACTCAGCTCTACATCACCACCAGTCGAGACGGCGAACAATTCACCAGTCAATCAAAAAAAATATCCATCTTTTTAACCGGCGGTAAAGAAGAAGACATTTCAAAATGCTCCGATTTCACCTTTGTTTCCGACGGTCTATCGGTGGCGCTTACGTATCTACGCAGTACTCCAAAAGGGCAGTCGCGTATCTACGCCGTGACCAAGGACAAAAAAATTTGGCATGTCACGACTTTTCCAAAAACCAAACATTTTCTTATCCACATCCCCCAGTTTCATTTTTTCGAGAGCGCTCATGCTCATATCATCGGCGAAGCGGCACTCAAAAATGAGATTGCGGTTTTTTACGCCGCTGAAACTCGTTTTGATATCGTGCGCGATGTTTCACTGCGTGACGAGAAGATCGGCGAGGAGCGGTTGATTAAAGTGGCGGTGGCCTTGTTTACGAAAGGTAAAACAACAAGTCTCTCTTGGAAAACCGAGCTACCGATTATTGAATTTTCAATCAATTCATTCGAGGGTTTTCGAGTTCTGGGAATCATGACCGGTAAAAATTCGGAAAATTTCAGAATGTATGCCGCTACCGGTGACCATGTCGGCTTCATCGAGTTTAATCAATCCATCGTTCATGACCATCGCCATCGTAAACAAGTAGAATTGGAAAAACATAAAGCCAATCCGATCCTGTCGCCGACTCATTATCATTGGGAAATGGAGGGCGCTTTTAACCCGACGGCGGTTATGATCGGCGATGATGTTCATTTATTGTATCGAGCCGTTGGCACCGACGGCCTCTCCCGTATCGGGCATGTTGTGAGCAGTGACGGTATTTCTATTGACGAACGAAGTGCCGAGCCCATCTACGCTCTCGAGCGAAAGTTTACTCACCCGGAAGAAAAGAAAGCCCTCAACGAAAGCCTTTTTCATTCAGGCGGCAGTTGGGGAGGCTGCGAGGATCCGAAGGTGACCAAAATCGGTGACCGGATTTACATGACCTATGTTGCTCATAATGGCTACTGGCCGACTCGTACCGCGCTGACGTCCATTTCCGAAAAAGATTTTTTAAATAAACAATGGAATTGGACAAAGCCGATGCTCATGTCGGCGCCCAATGTCGGCAGCAAGAGCGTCATCATCTTGCCGGAACAGATCGGTAACATGTTCGTGATTTTTCATCGGCACTGGCCCAATATTGTAATCGACCTGGTACCGGAACTTCGTTTCGGTGAGGGTATCCGTTTTTTAAAAGGCGAGCCGATTATTGCGCCGCGCCGCAGCCATTGGGACAGTCAAAAGCTCAGCATGGGTGCCGCGCCCGTGAAGACTCGGCACGGCTGGTTGGCCATTTACAACGCCGTCGACAAGCGCGACTCTTCTCGTTACAAAATAGGAGCAATGCTCCTCGATCTCAAGGATCCCACGAAGGTGGTTAGTCGCAGCCGCATGCCCATCCTAACACCCGATCGGTGGTACGAAAATGAAGGCAAGGCCGGCATTGCCTATCCCGGCGGAGCGATTGAAAAAGAAGGAGTGCTCCATGTTTATTACGGCGGCGGAGACAAAGTCGGCTGCGTCGCCACCATTCCAACCGAAGAGCTCGTCTATCACCTGCTCAAAGATACCACCCCGGCTCCGCATTTTTCAAAAGTTACTATTAAATAAAAACCAATTATGTTTGTCGTCACACGCTCATCTCATAATCCGCTTCTTACTCCTCGCAAGGATCACTACTGGGAGGGTTTTGCTGCTTTCAACATGAGCGCGGTCAAACAACGCTCCACGACGTACGGCGTTTATCGAGCTATTTCGGTCGCTGATCCGCTTCAAATGCCGCATCAGATTTCGACGGTTGGGGTGACGGAAAGCAAGGATGGTTTACATTTTTCTAATCGCCGTCAGCTCATTGTTCCTGAAGAAGAATGGGAAAAATATGGCTGTGAAGATCCGCGAATTACCTTCTTCGAAGGCAAGTACTACATTTTTTATACTGCTCTCTCGAATTATCCGTTCAATGCATTGGGTATCAAAGTGGCAGTGGCCGTTTCTTCCAATCTTAAAAAAATCGACGAGCGTCACTTGGTCACGCCGTTTAACGCCAAGGCCATGACGCTTTTCCCGAGCCGCATCAATGGTAAGATAACGGTCATTTTCGCTGCTCACACTGATTCGCCGCCGGCTAAGATCGCCATTGCCCAAGTCGATTCGATGGAGGAATTGTGGTCTGAAGGATTTTGGGAAAATTGGCATTCTCACATTGACGACTATGTTATTGATCCTCGTCGGACTGTTTTTGATCATGTCGAAGTCGGCGCCGCACCGATTAAAACCGACCGCGGTTGGCTCTTGGTCTATTCTCATATTCAAAATTATTTTTCAAATCCGGGAGGGGCCAGGGTTTTCGGGATCGAGGCGCTGCTTCTCGACCTGCGGGATCCGCGAAAAATTATTGGTCGGACCAAGGGACCGTTTTTAGTACCGGAAGAATCCTATGAGAAAACCGGCTATGTCGAAAATATTGTTTTCCCAAGCGGTGCGGTTGCCGAAGAGGATACGCTTACCATTTATTATGGTGCTGCTGATACTACTGCCTGCGCCGCAAAGATCAGCATTTTCGATCTTTTGTCAGCCATTGATCCAAAGACTGCCGGGGAATGTGAATTCAAACGCGAGCTTCCTCAGCCGATGCTTCTTCCTGATAACAGTCATGCCTGGGAAGCGAAAGCGGTTTTTAATCCGGGCGCCGTCGAACTGGCCGACAAGGTCCACCTTCTCTATCGAGCGATGTCCGATCAAAACACGTCGGTCTTCGGTCTTGCCGAAAGTCAGGATGGAGTTACCATTTCCAAAAGATTGCCGGAACCGGTCTACACCCCTCGCGAAGATTTCGAATCGAAAAAAGTACCTGGCGGCAATTCCGGTTGTGAAGATCCGCGAATTACGGTCATTGGTGATCAGATGTATGTTTTCTACACTGCGTATAATGGCGTTGAAGCTCCACGGGTAGCCGTTACCTCCATCTCGAAAAAAGATTTCTTGGATCATGCCTGGAATTGGCAAAAACCGATGCTCATTAGCCCGGCCGGTGTTGACGATAAAGATGCTTGCTTGCTTCCGGAAAAAATTAATGGAAAATATTTCATTATGCACCGAATCGCCGGCGAGATCTGTGGTGACTACCTTTCGCATCTCGATTTTACTACCGAGACAATTAATAAATGTATAAAAGTGTTGGGCCCGCGACCGGGCATGTGGGATGGCGAAAAAGTCGGCATTTCCGCGCCGCCGCTTAAAACGAGCGCCGGCTGGCTTCTCATGTATCATGCTGTTTCGAAAGAACATCATACGTATCGAGTGGGCGCGGCGCTCTTGGCTCTTAATGATCCGACTATTGTTTTAGCTCGAGGAGCGGTGCCGATTTTCGAACCAAAAGAAACCTATGAAAAGGAGGGGATTGTAGCCGGCGTTGTATTTCCATGCGGGGCGGTGGTACGAAAAGGCAAACTCTATTTTTATTATGGTGGCGCCGATAAAATCGTTGGCGTCGATTCCATGAATCTCAACTTCCC
>CAZYVN010000031.1:0-996 GCA_964650925.1 uncultured Candidatus Saccharibacteria bacterium | reverse complement strand
GTCCTTCTCGATGCTCTCAAACGCGGAGAGGGTCTCAACGCTTAAGGTTGACAATACTTATATTTTGATATATACTTGAGTTATGTATCAAAGACGTCCATATTCTAAAAAACGGCCTAATAGGGGCCGATTTGACCAGCGTATCGATATCTCGCGCTTTATCAATAAAGCGGTTATTACCGAAGAAGTCGAATATTTCACACCCGAGCACAAGTTCGGTGATTTTCCTATTGATGAACGACTAAAGAATAACATCGCTCGCAAAGGCTATAAGCTGCCAACCCCAATCCAGGATCGATCTATCCCGCATATTCTGCGCGGCAGTGATGTTGTTGGTATTGCCAACACCGGTACCGGCAAAACAGCGGCTTTTCTCATCCCGCTTATCAACAAAGTTCTCCTTAATCGAAAAGAAAATGTTTTAGTCATGGTGCCGACCCGCGAGCTCGCTATTCAAATTGAGCAGGAGCTTAAGGGTTTCACCCAAATGCTGGGTATTTTCTCCGTGTGCTGCGTCGGCGGAGCTAACATTGCTCCACAAATTAAAACACTTCGTCACCAGAATAATTTCGTCATCGGTACACCGGGACGACTAAAGGATTTACTTGAGCGCAAGGCGTTCAGTCTTTCATATTTTAAAACGGTGGTTCTTGATGAAGCCGACCGAATGCTCGATATGGGTTTTATTAACGATGTTCGTTCAATGATGGCTCAAATGCCGAAAGAACGACACACGCTCTTTTTCACCGCGACCCTCTCAGCCGATATTGCCGCGCTCATCAAGGATTTTCTTAAAGAGCCGGTCACTATTTCCGTTAAAACTCGAGACACTTCTAAAGATGTTGATCAGGATGTGGTTCGAGTCGGTGGTGGTAACAAAATCGATCTTCTTTCGGATCTACTTAAAAAAACCGAATTCAACAAAGTCCTCATTTTCGGTCGGACTAAGTACGGCGTTGAAAAGTTGTTGAAAGCTTTTAATCAAAAAAGCTTTAA
>CAZYVN010000030.1:0-6627 GCA_964650925.1 uncultured Candidatus Saccharibacteria bacterium | reverse complement strand
GAGGGGTGTTTTTTAGTACTTACTACTTACCGAGTCGCTCTCGATATTCTCCGGTTTCGGTATTGATGCGAATAATGTCACCTTCATTGACGAAGAGGGGAACATTGATGCTTGCACCTGTCTCGAGGGTGACTGTCTTTGAGCCGCCAGTAACAGTATCACCGCGCACCGCAGGAGCCGCTTCGGTGACTTTTAGGTCGACAGTAATCGGTAGTTTGAAACCCGTCGTTCTCTCTCTAAAGGTCAAGATGTCGACGATGGAGTTGGCTTTAAGGAATTTGCCCTGTGGTCCAAGTTGCTCCTCGCTTACCTTAAAACGCTTTGAGGGGTCGTTTTCCTCGCAAAACCAAAATTCACCTCGGTTTTGATAGAGGAATTTAACCGGTCGTTTTTCGATCTCTGCTTCTTCGATCTTTTCCGACTGATGGTAGGAATGCTCGGTTACCTTGCCGGTGATGAGATTCTTAAGTTTGGTAGCGTTAACCGGCTTTCGCTGTTGTTTACGAAAAACGTGAGAACTCAAAACCTCGTAAGGCTCCCCGTCCTTGATTATATAGGTCCGCTCAACGACTTCGTTGTATTCAAGTAATGCCATATGTGTTACTAATATACGAATTTATAGGAATAATGCAAATAGATTAGATTTCTTCAGCGAGTTTCTTGCGAATTTCTTTCAGAATAGTTTCTTTTATTTTTGGATTATCGCGAAGGAATTGACGGGTAGCATCATAACCGCGACCAAGCTTTTCTTCCCCGTAGGCATAAGAATTGCCGGTTTTTTGGATAAGACTCATTTTTTCACCAAGAGCGATGATTTCGCCTTCCTGGGAAATTCCTTCGTTGTACATGAGGTCAAATTCGGTCTGTTTAAAGGGCGCTGCAACTTTGTTTTTCACAACCTTAACCCGAACCCGACCGCCCATAACCTCTTCACCCTTCTTGATCTGAGCGATTCGGCGAATATCCAAACGTACCGAAGTGTAAAATTTAAGAGCCTTACCGCCGGGAGTGGTCTCCGGGTTTCCAAACATTACACCGATCTGCATTCGGATTTGGTTTATAAATATAACAATTGTCTTTGATTTGGCGACGATTGCGGTGAGTTTTCTCAGGGCCTGGGACATGAGCCGGGCCTGCTTACCGACATGGTGAGCGCCCATATCGCCTTCAATTTCATCCTTTGGGGTAAGGGCAGCGACCGAATCCACTACGATAACATCCATTTTGCCGGTTCTGACCAGACTCTCGACGATTTCCAGGCCTTGTTCGCCGGTATCTGGTTGAGAAATGAGTAATTCGTCGATTTTAACACCAATTCGCTTGGCATATTCAGGGTCCATGGCGTGTTCGGCATCTATAAAGGCACAAACGCCGCCCTTCTTTTGGGCTTCAGCAATAACATGGAGTGATAATGTCGTCTTTCCAGATGATTCTGGACCAAAAATTTCTACGATTCGGCCACGCGGCATTCCACCCACTCCAAGGGCCGCATCAAGACCTATCGAGCCTGTCGGGATGGCATTAGTGTGAACTCGGGGTTTTTCCCCCAGTTTCATGATTGAATCTTCACCGAATTTCAATCGGATGGCGTCCAGAGTGTCGTTAATGTTGACACCCCCCGCCACTTTTTCAGTTTTCTCTTCCTTCGTCTTTTTTGTAAATGCCATAGAAGTAATACAATTATATTAATCCGAATAGTTTACTAATAATACATGAAAAAAAGATAAAAAACTAATAAAGAAAAACTGAAGAAAAGATAAAATTATCAATGCCAAAGCTCCACTATTTCTGTTTTTTGCTTACCGAACTTGTCTTTAGCTGAAATTTTTATTTGGTTATCTCCCGGAGAGAGAAGGTAGATTTCTTTAAAAAAACCCCGTTCGTCAACAAAAATGGGTCTGTCGTCAAGATTAATAGCCACAATGTTTTTAACAACACCGGAGATCAAGACCTCGGGCTCGACTACATGAATACCATTTTTGGGCGAAATAATGCTGATTTTTGGCCCTTGGAGCAGGTTTGTCGATTGGTAGAATGAATAGCCGAAAATAATGCATATAAAAAGACCGATACCTGAGTATTTGAGAATCTTCTTGAGAGTTCCGCGTTCCATGTAGACTACTATACTACAGTGTCTTCGTTACTAGTAATATCTTCTCCTGCAGCGGCAGTTTCGCTATAACTACCATCAATCACTTCTCGAGGTTTTGCGCCATCACCTGGTCCAATAACTCCACGTTCCTCAAGCATATCAATAAGTCTGGCTGCGCGGGCGTAACCCACTCTAAGTTTCCGTTGAATATAGGAAGTTGACGCTTTACCTGCTTCAATGACAATCTGGCGAGCCTCCTCATAGAGATCATCGTCTTCATCCAAACCTTCGTCATCAAAACTCGAGCTAAATACGGCATTTTTATCGCCGGCTGTTTCACCAAGGTTGATCTCATTCGGAACTTCATTTTCATATCTTTCGGCGAGGTATTTAACAACCTTTTTGAGCTCGGTTTCTGAGATGAAGGATGATTGAAGACGCAGCGGTTTAGACATTTCACCCGAGAGGTAGAGCATGTCGCCGGCACCGAGAAGCTTTTCTGCCCCGCTGGTGTCGAGAATGGTTCGTGAGTCAATCTGAGAAGACACTTGCAAAGCGATTCTTCCTGGAACATTGGCTTTAATAAGACCGGTAATAACGTTTACCGATGGTCGTTGAGTTGAGAGCATGAGATGAATTCCAACCGCTCGGGACATTTGAGCAAGGCGGACAATAGCACTCTCGAGTTCGCGCGGATAGGTCTGCATAATATCGGCAAGTTCATCAATAACGATGACAATATAGGGCATAGTTTCACTTGGATTGGCGACATTTTTGTGGAATGACTCAATATCGCGAACAGAGTTTGCCTCAAGGACATCGTAACGTCTATCCATCTCTTTCGCGGCCCACTTGAGAGCAAGGATGGTCTTTTTTGCGTCTGTAATGACTGGAGTAAGAAGGTGAGGGATTTTGTTGTAAAGGGTCAGCTCGACTCGTTTGGGGTCGATCATGATGAATTTTAGGTTTTCAGGAGCATTTCTAAAGAGCAGGGAGGTGATAATTGAATGGATGGTAACTGATTTACCGCTTCCCGTTGCTCCGGCGATAAGCATGTGCGGCATTTTAGCCAGGTTCGCAAAGTATGATTTACCAGTGATGCCTTTACCCAAAGAGATGAGTAGTGGTTTCTCTGATTGGGTGTACTCTTCGTTTCCAAGCAACGTCGCCAATCCCACGGTAGTTTTTGTGGTATTAGGAATTTCGATACCGACAAGCGATTTGCCCGGGATCGGTGCTTCAATACGAATTGGATGAGCAGCCAAGGCCAAAGCAAGGTCGTTATTGAGAGCTACAATTTTTGAGAGTTTTACTCCTTCGGCTGGTTTAAGGGCATAACGGGTAACTGATGGTCCTATTGATATCTCATCCATCTCGACAATTATGCCGAAATTGCCAAGAGTTCTTTTGATTATATTGGCATTAGCCTTGATATCGCCAACTTCAGGCTTTCCTTTGTCTCGTTCGAGGAGCGATAAAGGAGGCGGTATGAATTCCCTGGAAGACATTTGGGGACGAGAAGTAATATCAATTGAGCCCTCTTCTTTAAATGGAATTTCCTTGGCTTTTATGATTTTTTTATCTTTTTTTTCCTGTTGTTCGTCATCGGCCTCTTTTTCGTTTTTTACCTCGTCTCGAACCTCCAGAGAAGCGATTTTCACCTCCGTTACTTCTTCGATAGCCCTCTTTTCTTTAGTCTTTTTTATACTGAATAATTTCCAAAACATTAAGTAGTGAACATTGAGTCGGGTGTCGAGAACCACCAGGAAAGAAATAACCAGTAAGGTAAGGAGAATTAATCCCGAAGCCCAAACATCGAAGAGTTTTACTAAAGGTACGGCAATATAGTGTCCAACAGAGCCGGCTTTAGTTGGTAAAATGATGTCGATTAAAGCCAGACCAGAAACTAAAAAGACGGCCGAACCGGTCATTTTAACTATTTCAAACTTTCGCTCAAGCGACCTGAAGTAAGATGCTCCAAGCATGATAAAAACCGCTGGGACCAAAAAGTAACCGATACCTAACAATTGCGACAAGACATGGTAGAGATACCTTCCAACAAAGCCGGCCTTATCAATTGAAGCCAGTAAGGCTAGTAGTGCTAGTACAAATAAAATAATCGCTACTACACTCTGAAGTGTTTCGGGGTTTATATCTGCCAAAGAATCATTTTTTCTTTTTGCCATAGTGTTTAGTCTCTAAATCATACCACATTCCTCTCGTCATGTTGTTTACAATGGAAGTTGTCTTATATATAATGGACAGATGAAATTGACTGACTTCTCAAAATAATCTATAGGACGTAAATATAAAGGACATTTTAGTAAAAAAGACATAATAAAGGTCAAAAATATGGATAATGAAAAAACAAAAATATCCTTAGCTGGTAACGATGGATTTTTGTCCTTTATAAATAAAAAGGTTGAGAAAATAGTGGCTGCAATTTACATTGTCAGTAATCTTTTTTCGGACAATGAACCTTTGAAGTGGACATTGCGTGAAGAGGGGATGAGCCTGTTGTCCCTATCATCTGACCTTTACAACCCTTTATATTTCGGACATAAAAAAGATAATGCGATGAAGGTAGTTTCGGTGGCCTATAAAGTCATTTCATTACTAGAAATAGGAAAATATGCGGGGATTGTGTCGGAAATGAACTCAAGAATTATCACGGAAGAGACGAAAAAAGTGATCGAAAAAATCAACGAAAAAGAGCTTATTCAAGATAAGGCGATAATGGGAAGCGTCCTTTCCGAAGCCTTCTTCATGACTGAAGATAGAGATTTAGCTCTTGAATCTCCCGAAAAGAAAGCCTTAAATCCAAAGCAGCAGTATGCCCGGGACAAAAACCAGAAAACTCATTCGGATGGAGGGGACACTACCAAGGATACTCGACAGGAACTCATTATTGAAATGCTCAAAAAAGCCAATATTCTAGGCATTCGCGACTTCGCAAAGGCTATAAAGGGTTGTAGCGAGAAAACTATTCAAAGAGAGCTCCTTTCTATGGTAAAAAGAGGGGTTCTTAAGAAGACAGGTGAACGACGCTGGAGTACCTATTCGCTTGCCTAGAGGCTGTTGACTTTATTGTAAAATAAGATAATATGGAATAGTGGCTTAAATCTGGGTAAAAACCTAGAGTTATCCACACATTATCTATTTGCAGCCATGCTATATAGATATATAATTGTCTTCAAGGCAGTATATCCGCGATATTGTTTATCCGTGCTATATTGGCCAGCGTCTCTGATTTGAATATCACGAGAAGGAGACGAAGAAAGGACTTTGAAAACATAATACTTCTGAAATACTTGTTTCGGTTACGGTAAGTATATGTTAGAAAATCGGACTGAGATTCGACCACTATCCCCTGGTCTTGTGTCGATAAATAGGGCGAGGGGAATAGTAAAAGAGAGCAATTGTGAAAAAAATGTCGAAAATTATTTTCGCGATTGCGGATTATTAAGGTTTTCGAAATACGGTAGAACGTATTTCATTGCAGAAAAGATAATTTCATTCCACATTATCAATATTATTAGTAAGGAATTAGAAATTATTTAATATTACACACACAATTATTATGAGTATCATTACAAAAACTAATGCTACAAAAATAGTCGCTGGCCTCGTAGGTATCGCCTTGGCGTTGACTGTAGTTGTAGTAGGAGCTCGGACAACAAACGCTCAATCAATGTCATTGAGCCAGTTGGTTGAACTTCTTATCAGCGTTGGTGTTATTGCTCCTGACAAGGCAGCAGCAGCACGAGCAGCTGTATCAGGATCAATGACAGCGGGTTCAACTTCGTATGTATTCTCATCTGATCTTCAGATGGGTGACAGCGGAGCAGCAGTTAAGGCGCTTCAGCAAGCTCTTAACGCAAATCCAGCTACTCAAGTAGCTTCAAGTGGCGCCGGATCACCTGGTTATGAATCAACATACTTCGGTGGTAAGACGAAAGCTGCAGTTATCAAGTACCAGACATGGGCAGGTATTCCTGCAACTGGTGTTGTTGATGCAGCAACTCGATTGAAACTTAACGGTAGCGTAGCTTCAACTGGTGGCGACAACAGCGGTAGCGCTGGTAACACCGGTAACAATGGCGGTTCAACCACTCTTGACAATACTGATGGTTCAATCACCATGAGCTCGTCAAGCTATGTATCATCAGGCCAAACCATCAAGAAAGGTGAGACAAAAGATCTTATCGCTGTTCAAGTCCAGGCAACTTCTGGAAAAGTGGCGATCAACCGATTCGATGTTCACTTCAATCTTCGACCTTGGCTTTACTTCGGTCAACTCAAGCTTCATGACGCTGCAGGAAATGTTATCGCTACAAAAACGATTTCAGGACCTTCAGACGCAACAGAAGTTACGGTTGGATCAGACTACCTAGTTCGATTCGACAGCGTAAACTACGTTGTAACTCCTGGACCTAACCAGATCCTCGTTGTACCATGTACTGTACTCCCTACAACCGATAGGGTTTCGACAACTCATGCAGTAACATTTTCAGTTGCAGCTGGCTCTTTTTCAA
>CAZYVN010000029.1:0-6701 GCA_964650925.1 uncultured Candidatus Saccharibacteria bacterium | reverse complement strand
TATCGCTCTCAATGGCCAACTTGCCTCTTTTACCGAATTTGACCGTAAGAATTATTTTTATCCCGATATTCCAAAGGGTTACCAGATCAGTCAGTATAAATATCCATTGGTCGCCGGCGGCAAGTTAAACGACATTGCCATCACTCGCGTTCACCTTGAAGAAGATACGGCAAGCTCGATTCATGAATCAGGAATCATGAATCATGAATCAAGTCTGGTTGATTTCAACCGCGCCGGCGTGCCGCTCATGGAACTCGTCACCGAGCCGGTTATCTCTTCAGCCCAGCAGGCCGTGGCTTTCGCTAAAGAATTGCAGCTCGTTTTGCGAACCTTGGGGGTCGCTGAAGCCAATATGGAAAAAGGCGAGATGCGCGTTGAAGCCAATGTTTCAGTGAGCGATACTGACGCATTTGGCACAAAAACCGAAGTTAAAAATCTCAATTCATTTAAGGTGGTTGAGAAAGCGATTATGTATGAAATCGAACGTCAGATCGAAGTTTTGGAAGGCGGCGGCAAGGTTGTTCAGGAAACTCGAGGTTGGGATGAAGCTAAGGGCGTTACATTTGCTCAGCGGGCTAAGGAAAGTTCGCACGATTATCGTTACTTTCCCGATCCTGATTTGCCGAAGTTACAGCTCGATGAAATACCGGAATTAAGCAGGGAACAACTGGTCAAAGAAATGCCGGAGTTGCCGTGGGAAAAACGAACCCGCTATGCTAAAGATTTTGGTATTAAAAAAGAAGATGTCGAAATGTTCGTGACCGAGCCCGCGTACGCTCTTTATTTTGAAGAAGTGACGGGTGTCCTTAACAACAAAGCTTCAGCGATAAAGCTTGCTTCGAACTACATTCTCACTGACTTGGTAAGTATCGCCAAACTGGAAAATCTCAATCTTACAAACATCATTCCAACAGTAGCGTTTTCCGAAATCATTACACTCATCGAAGCCGGCGAGCTCTCTTCCCGCGGCGCCAAGGATCTGATCGCTTTTTATCATACGGAAGGGGAAACGTTGAAAGGTAAGAGTGCCAAAGACGTCGCCACTGAAAAGAACTTGATCCAGAAAAGCAATGATGATGAGTTGAAAAAAATCGCCCAAACCCTCATTAGTGAAAATCCAAAAGTCGTCGAAGATTACAAGGCCGGCAAAGCCGCCTCGCTCCAGTTTTTGATCGGCCAGGGAATGAAAGCGTCAAAAGGCTCGGCCAACCCCGCCAAACTCAAAACAATTATCCAGAAACTTTTAGAATAGTAATCGCTTCTGTCACCACTGCCACCATGTCAAAAAAGAATGTACTGATGATAATCGGATTACTTGCACTCCTTAATTTTGCTATTCCGTTTTTGGCACAGGCCACAACCGCGCCGGTCTTGTATCGAAATTTACACAAAGGTTCAAGTGGTAAAGATGTGGGCGCGCTTCAAGTATTTCTTAAAAGTCTCGGTTTTTATACCTATCCCGAAATTACCGCTTACTTTGGCAGCCTCACGGGTACGGCGGTCACGGCTTTCCAGCGAGCCAACGGTATCGACCCCGTCGGTAGCGTTGGTCCGCAAACTCGAATGAAAATCGCCCGATTGAGCCTTTCAACTCCTCCGGTACCGGCAGCGGTTTCCCAAAACGACGTGGTTGTCCCGCTCTGGGGTGGCAGCAGCTCAAGGCCGACGGATGATACGTCCGCGCCAACGGTTTCGATTAATTCGCCGCAAAACGGTCAGGTTATTTACGGTTCGGCTGTTAATTTCACCGCCAGCGCTTCGGATAATATTAACGTCGCCGGAGTGAAATTCTACGTAAACGGTGTACTTGCCGGTAAGGAAATCACCACACCGCCTTTTACAATGATGTGGGACAGCACCGCTACTTCAAGCGGCTCGCGTTCGATTACCGCCGTGGCTAGTGATGATTCAAATAACACCACTACCTCAAGCGCTGTTACTGTGACGATAGATAACGATCCTCCGGTTATTTCCGCCGTCTCGAGCTGTATTCCTGGAAGCACAAGCGCAATAGTGACGTGGACTACCGATGAAAATGCCGATTCACAAGTAAGTTACGGCCCAACGGCTTCCTATAACGCTACAACTACACTCGATTCTTCTCTTGTCACGTCGCATTCGGTTACCATTTCCAGCCTAGCCGCCAACACCACTTACCATTTTCAAATCCGATCGGCCGACGCTCATGGCAATCTCGTTCTTTCCGCCGACCAGACTTTTAATACCACTCTCGTCTACAGCGTCGAAGCTCAGCAGTTTTTCTGTCGCCTTTCCACGCAACCATCCTCCGCGCGCAAACAAATCTACGACACTCTTATCAGTGGTTTGAAATCGACAGGTGTTTGGGACAAGCTTGACGCCCTCTATGTCCTGGCCGCTCCCGATGCAAGCACGGCTAAAATAAACCTCATTCAAAATGATTACAATCTTTCGGTTGTAGGGTCACCAACGTTTGCTGCCGACAGCGGCTACACTGGTACGGGGACAAAAACTTCATATCTAAATACAACATTCAATCCAACCGTCGGCACTCACAACTTTACATTAAATAGCGCCTCTCTCTTCGCCTGGAAAAACACGGCGCCGGTGGGGGACCACGGACTCATTATTGGAGCAACATCAGAAGCTCAGTACTATATTCAAGCCTATGGGCCAGGCGACAATTTTGAGGTTTCCGTAAATGGCGGCGGCAGTGGCAATAGTGGTGGTATCGCTTCTCAAACGGGACTTTTTGGAGCGAGCCGTACCGCAAGCAATCTTGATCAAGGTTACTATAATGGTATTCCGCTCGCTTCAAGTCATGGCGCCTCAACGATGCCTTCGGTTACGTTTCGTCTCGTTGGTGACGCTAACGACACTACTACCTCGCAGGTTTCGGTCGCCACTATTGGCGGCGGATTGAGCACCAAGGATGTGCGTAATCTTACGACGTATATTCAAAATTATATGAACGACATCGCCAACATTACTCCGACCGTGAAATATGGATACAGTTCAGATATTGTAAATGATGGAGCAAATAATTACGCACCTGCCCTCGGACGTTTGAATGATGGACGGCTCATTACCGCCTACACGGTGGCGGATGGAAACGGCATCAATGGCAAAATGGTCTATCGTACTTCTTCGGATAATGGTTTTACATGGAGCTCTGCATCAGATCTCGTCATCCCAGCCACAGGTAACAATGTGGACGTTGAAAGAATTAAAGTTTTGACCGATGGTTCTATCTTGATTGATTATGTCGATCAGCACAATGATGGCAGCAACAACACCACCAAGATTATTAAAGGTACGGTAGCGAACGATTTATCTATCAGCTGGGCCGCGCCTACAACTATCACGAGCGGTAGCATCACCCATCCTGCCCCCTATGGTCCTATACTGCAACTGCAAAATGGCAATTTGCTGCTTGGTCTTGAAGATACGTCTGGAACGGACACCGTGGTCACTAGTTCTGACAACGGTGCCACGTGGGGAAACGAGCATACAGTCTTGACAAAGGGGGGTGGTATTAATGCTGGATATATTAGTTTTGTTCAGAAGTTGGATAGCACAATTATCGGTATTTTTCGAAACGATCCAACAACTGGCGTGACCAATCCGGGCTACTGGACGATCTCTTCGACTGACAACGGGGCGACCTGGTCAACTCCGACGCTACTCTTTCAAAACAATAATCCCAACGAAGCGTCCCTTATCATTACTCCCGCCGGCGCATTGTTCTTCGTGGGTCGGGGACAAATCGACGGCGTCGGAGCATATGCTTTATATTCTTATTCGACAGATGGTGGCACAACCTGGTCCGCGCTCACTCGTTATTACAGTTTTGGAACGAGACAGTATGGTGATATTCTGGAGTCGCAAGGATTTTATGATAGTTCAACCAATAGTGTGTTATATGCTATTGGTCTGGGGAATTATACCGGAGCAGGGCAGGTGATTTTCCATCAATTCTTCTTGCCGTAACCACTCACTTATCCACAGATTTTGAGAGAGTAAGGGTCAAGCAATGATAGAATAAGTGTACATTATGATGGGTAAAATAATAACTTTGGTTCAGGCTGGAGCAGTGTCGTTATTCGCCCTAGTGGCTCACAACGGTGCTTCTTCCGCCCCTGTTGTTGCCTCTCTCTCTCCTCAAACTCACGTCGCCGCCGTTGTGGAAGCGGCCCAGCCTTCGTTACCCACGTTGACGCTGCCTCTTTTTCAGCCATCATTAAAAAAAATTACCACGGCAAAACAATCTGCCCCAGCTACCTCAGCAACACCCCGAGTTCAAAGTGCCGAAATTCAAGCTCTCAATAAAAAAATCGAGGCTTTAGCGGCTTCTCTTGATGAGCGTTTGGCTTCGATTCGTAATGAAAATCAGGATTTTAACAATGGTTTAGTCGATCATATTTATAACAATGAAAGTACTGATGTTTCCGCTGTTGACACCAAGACGAGCTATGATGGCATCACTATCACCAACGCAAACTTCAGCGGTACGACGGCGACATTGACCGGGGACTTCAACGCCGGCGGTATCGGCGCTTTTACAGGTGATCTTTCGACCGGTGGAAATCTAACCGTCACCGGTAACACCACCTTAAACGGTAGCGTCGGCATCGGCACCAGCTCGCCTTATTCAATGCTTGCGGTTGCCGGTCAGATTGTCGCTCAAAATTTTGTCGCCACGAGCAGCACCGCCACTTCGACTATTGGTGGCGGCGGTCTAGCGATTGGCACCTCGACGCCGATGGGGAATGGCTTCCTTACCGTTGGTACGTCGTCCGGTAATGTCTTTTATATCGATAGGGTAACCGGTAACGTTGGTATTGGTACCACTACACCGCAGTCAGCCCTCTCCATTTCCGGCTCGGCTTCCGGTACATTTAACGCCCTGACTCTCCGAAACAAACATGGTTCGAGTGGGGATCTTACCAGAATCGTTTTTCAGACTGATACTCAAGCGTTCACTACCGCTGCTATCGCCGTTGAACGTGATTCAACCGTTTCAACTCGCGGTAACTTCCACTTCTACACCGGAAGCAATGGTACGCTCACCGACAAGATGTTTATCGGCGCCGGCACCGGTATAGGTATCGCGACCACCACTCCGCTCGGCGCCCTCGATGTCGCCGGGGTTGACAGCGCTCGCGTTTACCTTTCGAACACAAACAACGGCGTGCCCCAGGATCACTGGTTTATGGAAAGCACCGATTCGGGAAGTTTTAATATTGGTACAACCTCAGCTACCACTCAAAATACCAACAATGCTTACCGAGCTTTAACCATTAATTCCACTGGTAACGTCGGCATCGGCGTTAGCGATGGTTCCCAGACCGCTGCCGCTGCTCTTACCGTGGCTGTTCCTACTGCGGTCACTCGAGCATTCCTCCTCAACACTCAGAATAATATCGGATTAACTCACGGTACGTACTTCAGTGTTGTGGGCGGTACCAATTTCCAAATCGTTAATCAGGAATCCGCCGGTTCCGTTACCTTAACGACCAACGCCGGCGCGATCGCCTTCAGCAACGGCTCCGAAGTCGGCCGTTTCGATACGTCGGGCAATTTCGGAGTGGGTAATGCTTCGCCTTCCTACAAACTCGACGTCTCGGGGATAGGCCGCTTTACAGGTATAGTTGACGCTTCGAAATTCACGGCTACCTCGACTTCCGCTACCTCGACGTTCGCCGGTTTTATTGATGTCACTGGCAGTGGTACCAACGCCACCTCAACCTTTACGTCCAATCTCTGGGTTAAGGGCAGTCTGCGTTCAGCCTATTCATACGTCGGTGACCTTGTCTTTGCCAACGGTTTTCGATATGCCGAAGCAACAGACACCGATTCAGGTCAGGCACTCTTTTTGAAAAATCAAAACGACCAATCAATCTTCTCCATTGACGAAAACGGCAACGTCGGCCTCGGCACCACCGCCCCTACCTACAAACTCCAAGTGATCGGCGATGTCGCTGCTCAATCCTTCGTCAACATCTCGACTCGAAGCTCAAAGAAAGACATCAGTTACCTCAGTCCAACCGACAGCGCTTCCATCTACGACAAGATACGTAACATCAAAGTGGCCGAGTATCGTTACTTAAACGAAGACGAGCAAACCCCTCTCCACATCGGTCTTATCGCCGAAGAAGCACCGTTCGAAGTACTCTCCGTTACCGGTAAGGGAGTCGACGTCTACAAGCTCGCTTCCATCACCCTCCTTGGTGTCCAAACACTTCAAAGTAAGTATGACTCTCTCGACACTCGAGTGACCGCTCTCGAAGCTCAACTGGCGAAGCTAGCTTCAACAACCGTTCCAACCATCACCCTTTCAACCACGACGGGACCTTCACTTTTGGATGATGTTCTTAATCTCAAGAATGTGATTGTGGAAAGTTTGACTGCTAAAAAAGCTACTGTTGACACTCTCTGTGTCGGCAACACCTGCGTGACTGAAACTGAATTAAAAATCTTACTCAATAACGCAAATCTCGGGGCGGTAGCGGCAGCTTCAACCCCATCGTCGCAATCATCAACTGAACCATCAACCACTCCGGCCGTTGTCACCACCTCTTCAGCTCCTACCGTAACTCCTGAAGCAAGCCCATCTCCATCGGTATCGCCAACCCCGACGCCGGCTGAAACTCCAGCTTCAACTCCCGCTCCCGCCACTTCTCCAGCTCCAGAGGTAACCGAAACTCCAGCCGCCTCTCCTG
>CAZYVN010000028.1:475-6755 GCA_964650925.1 uncultured Candidatus Saccharibacteria bacterium | reverse complement strand
TTGTTGGTTTAACTTGCAGAAATACATGGAAGCCGCAATTAGTGCAGATATCGCTCCCCAATCCGGGAGAGTAGGTGTTAAGCACATCAACCGTTACACTTTTCTTGGTATCTCCTTTAGCATTTTGAGCGTAGAAAGTTGGATCGTACTTACCGAGTTTTGAATAACTGTGAGTAAATACCGGCGACTGTTGTTGACCTAAATCATGGCCGGTAGGATTTTGAGCTTCATCTCCCCAAACGACATAATATAACACCGCGTTGGAAGCTGTTACGATCCAAGTACCTTTCTGGTTTGTATCTAGTTCCGTAGGGCCGTCTATTGTATTTATCACAGGTGCTGAGTTATAGGTAGCAGTGCTAGGTGATGCCGGCTGTGTGAAATACATCCCGCCAATCACACCTGCTAAAATAACCACAACAATTCCTAATAAAATTATCGCTGTCGAACCTTTTTGTAAGTTTCTCATATTAAAAATAGTATACCTCATCAATTAAATCTAGCCTAAACCTTAAACTCTATCACATCCCCATCTTTAACAATGTAATCTTTGCCTTCGGTGCGGAGGAGGCCGTGGTCGCGGGCGGCAGAGTAGGAGCCGGAGGAGAGGAGGGTTTGCCAGTCAATCACCTTGGTGTTGATAAATTTATCTTTAAAATCGGTATGATTGGCGGTGCCGGCCATGGGAGCGTTCCAGCCGCGGCGGATGGTCCATGCTCTTGTTTCGTCTTCTCCCGTAGTGAAATATGTGATGAGATCGAGCATTTTGTAGCCTTCTTTGATCAAATCATCAATTCCGTCACTCGCCCCGAGGCCAGCAGGCTTTTCGGGGTCTGCCCCCATCAATTCTTTTCGAAATAATATTTTCTCCTCACCTTCTAGATCCTTGAGCTCCTCTTCAATTCGAGCATCCACCACAACATAATTCGAGTTCGTCTCTTTCATAAATTTCATGAGCTCGGTCCAACGCGGGTCTTCCCCATTCGTATCATTCCCATCCATTCGCATATTTGCATCATACTCATCAAGATTTTTCCCTCCGCCCTTTTTATTAAGCACATACAGAATCGGTTTTGAGGTGAGAAGATTAAGCTGTTTTATCAGAGGCGCTTCAAATTCGTTGAGTGGTACCGTTCGAGCAAGCTTACCGGCAGTCAGGGCTTGTTCGATCTTAAGGAGGGCGTCGTTTTCGATAACTGCATTCTTATCCCCTTTCTTGATGTTTGATTTAAGATTGGTGAGCCGTTTTGAAACCGTTTGTAGATCGGCAAAAATGAGCTCGAGATTTATGACTTCAATATCCTTGATCGGATTAATCTTACCATCAACGTGAATGATGTTGTCGTCCTCGAAAATGCGGACTACTTCGGCAATGGCATCGGTCTCGCGGATGTTGGTCAGAAATTGATTGCCTAGTCCCTCGCCTTCCGATGCGCCCTTGACGAGACCAGCAATGTCGACAAACTCTACCGCGGCGGGAATTGTTTTAGCGGATTTCGAAAAGGTTGAAAGTTTCCAGAGTCGGTCATCGGGCACCGCCACAACCCCGACAGATGGATCAATAGTGGCAAAGGGATAATTCGCAGCCAAAACGCTCTTTCTGGTAAGAGCATTAAACAGCGTCGATTTCCCAACATTCGGCAACCCCACAATTCCAATTGATAGTGACATGTCCTAAACAATAGCATCCTTCGCACTTAGGTGTCCAACACCTAAGTAATGGCTATTCTATGAGTATTCGAGCATACTCTTTGCTTTTAATCCTTTGTTCGATAATCGCATCGAGGGAATTAAGAGCGTACTCCTGATATTTCTGACAATTTTCATATTGATTCAGGACAATATCTTTCTTGCAAAGTTCAATTTTAGCGTTACCTCCATACTCACCCCAGCTAGATCTACAAAAGAGAAGGTCAGTACCCTTATATGAGTGAACAACATAATTAAGATTAATGTAAGCACTTAGATGCAACAAGTATTCATTCGAGCTGACATGGACTGATTTAAACCTACCTTGGAATAATGCCCCACTTCTTTCGTATTTCTCGTTGAAATAATTGGTGTAACCACCGCCCAGTCTTTTCATGAATTCACTAATGCCGTTATCAACCTGCTGTTCTAAAGAAAAATGGTAGTGATTAGGATTAACGGCATAAGTAATAAATTCTACCAACTTAGGTGTTGGAAACCTAAGTTGCAGATTTTGTGAAAAACCATTGGCATATATACTACCAATTGGCTCTATGGTGTTGAAAACCTGCATGCTTGTAATAAACCGGTCAATATCGTAACTGTCGCCAAAAATAAGTCGCTTATCGACGCCGCGATTGTATATATGATAGATTTCTTTGTTTAATAAAGGCGTTTCTCGCATACCACTTAGGTGTTGGACACCTAAGTGATGGTAACAAGTGGGGATGAAGAAAAAATGAAGAAACTCTAAAGATTTTGAAGAGAAGAAGAGGGCAAGGTCATGTTATCGAGCTTTTTTACCCCAATTAAAGGCGCGGTCTTGCCATTTCTTTAATTTTTCAGGAACGATGTTTTTGAGCGGACCAATTTTATGAATTTTAATCGGGCTAAAACCGGAAAACCACAAAATACCCATCTTAATTTCATTTGTCGTGTCGCCCATCAAAAATCGAGTGAACAACGGATGAGAATCCGAGGTAACAAAAACACTAGCTGATCGGCCTTTGAGGAGTTTGGTCCAACCTATGCCGTTGTGATTAAAATGATACCCAAAACCCGGCAACCACATACGATCAAACATTCCTTTGAGTAAGGCAGGCATCGTTGACCACCAGGCCGGGTAGAAAACCACGAAATGGTCGCACCACTTAATGGCCTCTTGGACAGCTGCCAGATCCGGTTCGAGATTTTGAATTTCTTTATAACCTTTATGCAAAATCGGATCAAACTTTAAATCTCCGATATTGATTCGTTTCACTTCATGTCCGGCTTCTTTGGCGCCTTTTTCATAGGCATCGGCTAGCGATCCGCATTTTGTTTCCTTGTCCGGATGACCAAGTAAAATCGTAATTTTTTTAGTTTTCATAAAGCTTGGTTATAATATCTTTTTTAAATCTTCCTGGTATTTTTTCATTACTTCCATGGTGGCGGTAAATTGTTCGGCCCCGTTTTTCATTTTTTCCTGAACTTCGGCGGCAATTTTTTGAAACAAATCGGGATTTTTCTCAATCATAGCCATAATCTTTTCTCTTTTATCGGCAGGCACATCCTTCATCTGCGACTCCATCATTTTTTTCATTAAAAAATTTTTAAGCATAGTATGCGTGTTGAGCGGTAACCGCTTTATTGTAACAGGATTTCGGGTATGAGCAAAGGTGTCGGGCACTAATCAGCGACTTTTCGACAGATCATACAGAGTGAAAAGAAAAGGCCGAGAATACCGATAACCCCGAACTCCTTTCCGCCAAAAGGCAGCCAAAACAAAAGCCCTTGAGCACCGATCACTCCAAGAACATAGGTTGCAATAAAGGTCCCGCAGGATGCACAACCGGCTCCCAGCAAAGCAAAAAAGCCTCCGCCTAAGCCCGCCCCAATCGTCTTTTTATCAAAGCCTTTGTGGATGGAGCGAAAAAAATAAAAGAAGGCGGCGAGGTTGACGGCAAGTAAAAGCGACACCAGCAGAATATACAGAATATTAAGCGGCTCGTTGCTTGAAAAAAAACCGATGGCGATTGACCAGACAAAATAGAATTTTCTCCACAACGCCACGGGTAATTTCCAATAAAATCTGATCGTGCCATACTGCGGCACCACCACCAGCAATATGTAAAATGTAACGAACAGTGTCAAGGCACTACCGACACTGGATTTTTTTGAAAAAATAATACGTAATCCTCGGAGTGCTTTTTTCATACTATTCAATATTCTTACTGCCCCTCTTGTAGGTCTTAAGCGGCACTACCCGCAAGGCTTTAACAAGCGGAGTAATGTATTTCCAGGCATATTTTACTTCATCAGTGCTGGCGAAGAGAGTTTGGTCGCCACTTACTGCATCGAGAATGATTCGTTCGTAAGCGTCGGGAATAGCATTTTCGGCGTTAAATTCTGCGTATTTAAAACTGAGGGTTTTAGGCTCGATATTCATGCCAAAGCCAGGTGTCTTTACCCAAAATCGGATTTGAATGGCTTCTTGAGGTTGAATGCGGAATGTCAGCACATTGGTGCAGTCGGTGGTGTGGTTATTTTTAAAATAAACGTTGATTGCCGCCTTACTTTCGTAAAGAGCCTTACCGCTTTCAAGAACAAACGGCACACCCTTCCAACGACGATTGGTAATTGAAGCGTTCAATCTGAAATAAGTTTCGGTTTCACTGCCCGACCACACTCCATCTTCATCGAGGTAACCTTCGTACTGAGCTCGCAATAAAATCTTGGGCAGAGATTTTTCGGTGATAGGCGCAAGATGTTTGAAGACATTGGCTCGTTCGGTCCGGATATTTTCAGGACTTAACACCGAAGGTTGCTCCATGGCGATAATCGCAAGCATCTGCAAAACATGATTTTGACCGACGTCGCGGATCGCTCCAAGTTTATCGTAAAGTTCACCCCGACCTTCAATACCGATTTTTTCTAAAAGTTTTATTTCGACACCTTCGATAAACTCATTATTCCACAACGGTTCAAAAAGCGAGTTGGCGAAACGAAAAGCCAAAATATTTTGCATAGCTTCCTTCGCCAAGTAATGATCGATTCTAAAAATCTGCTCTTCTTCAAAAAGATCTCCAAGCAAAGCATCGAGTTTTTGAGCGGTTTCAAGATCGTTACCGAATGGTTTTTCGACAAGCACCCTTGTCCAGCCCTGATTACCGCCGCACGGAACGGTTAGTCCCGACAACGAAAGCTGGGTTAAGACAGTTTCATAAAATGAAGGCGAAACAGAGAGGTGGAAAAGTTTATTCGAGCATTGTTTCCAATAACCATCAATATTTTTGAGAATTTCGGCCAGACGTTCGTAGGAACCTTTATCATCAAAAAGTCCTTGCTGGTAGATAACATGATCAAGGAAGTGTTTAATCTCTTCGCCTTTATATTGATCGGGTCGAATCTTCATCTCCTCGCGCACAAGTTGTCGAAATTCTTCTCGCGAAAACGGTCGGCGGGAAAAACCGACAATAAAAAATTTCTTAGGCAGAGCTTTTTTAACATACAAACCAAGGAGAGCCGGCAAGAGCTTTCTCATTGAAAGATCACCGGTAATACCGAAGATGACAAAAATGGTCGGACTGGCGTTCATACGCACTACTATATCAGATTTCCATCGTGATGAACACGCGTCACAAGCTCAAAGCTTGAATTAACGACCGTTCTGGGGAGGATAATTGATACATTGGACGCAGCGCTGTTGATTCTGGCGCGTCTTAATGTATTTATTTCCGCAACTGCATTCTAAAATCGCTGACCGTCGAGGTCGCTCAAGCCACAAGGGCTTTTTAAAATTATTGTTGCTCATATTTCAACTATAACAAACAGAAAAATCATTACAACTTGATTAAGATTAAAATATATTCTCTATTAAAAAATGCCTCCGTCTAAGAAGGCAATTATTCCTGAATGTACTCTCCGGGCGGAAAGAACAGTCTGTACAGACGAGCATTGGCCGTTAAAATTAAGATGTGAAAACCCAATGATACTGATTGCCACGAATGAGTCCAAGTCAAGGCCCTGCGAAAATCCTTTTCCGAGTCCCGCACAAAAGACACAAGCAGGTAATTCAAAGCCCAGAATGTCGCAATCACTCTTACTAACGCTAACGCAACTTTTTTACTCACACTTACCTCCGTTGTTAAGGATTATTTGTCTGTTTTATATAATACCACCCTTTTAAAAATTGTAAACACAGCCTCGTCCTTCTCCTTGCAATCGTTAAAAAATCATGTAAAATAGCGAAGTGTTCTGGTAAAGAAATAAATAACGGGCCGTTAGCTCATCTGGTAGAGCACCGCTTTTGCAAAGCGGGGGTGGCAGGTTCGAGTCCTGTACGGTCCACAAATAAATCGCCGCTTTGGCGATTTTTTGCTGGACCGTAAGTAGGCCTGGGGAGGCCTGCGTCAGGACGAGAAAGACTTTCTAAATTTACGAGCCTGTACTCAGGCGAGTAAATCAGAAAGTCACGCGCCGTCAGCGAGAGTTCCTGTACGATCACAACATTGACAAAAATCAGTAGAAGCGTATTGTTGTGCGAGGAAGAAGTTCTTATGAAAAAATTATCCATATACGATCTGCCGGCTATCGTTCAGGAAGAGCGAAT
>CAZYVN010000028.1:0-465 GCA_964650925.1 uncultured Candidatus Saccharibacteria bacterium | reverse complement strand
GTACGGCCGGCTAATGTTCAGGAGGGAAAAATCGAAGCCTTCGCTTTCGAAGAGCTCAGAGAGGACCCGGAAAAAGGCATGGAGATCATCCGTCAATTCAGGGCGAAGGTCGCACGAACCCTCGAAGACTTTGATACTCGTTGGGTCAAGGTTTGCAATGGAAATGAATTGGAACTCACGGAATGGGCCAACCGCATGCGACTCGTGCAATCAATGCTGGACGAACTCGAACGGCATTTAGCCGTTGCTGGAACTCGGCTTTTTGATTGGAGCAAGGTTTTTGGAGCAATGGGTTTTCTTAACAGTTTTCGAGTTGCTGCCGAACAAGTCCTTACCTACAACGAAGCGCTGGCGGTTTAACAATTCAGAGCAAGATGGAACGCACTACATCCTAGTGCGTTTTTTAATACTTGGGTAATCCCTAACTCTGCCACCAGCTGTTAGAGATTTTGCATTTGTGTTGAG
>CAZYVN010000027.1:0-6815 GCA_964650925.1 uncultured Candidatus Saccharibacteria bacterium | reverse complement strand
AACCACCATTACCTAAATAGTCGTAAACCCCTTACCTCCTCAAATTTTATTTTGCTTGGTTTAAAACAGCCCCGCCTGGAATAGTTGTCCCAGGTAATGAAGCCGGATTTAAACTTGCCGGACGTGGACCACTAAAGAAGAAAAAGTAAACTGAGAGGCCGAATGCGCAGATCGCGATGCAAATCAAAATAATATTTGCTTGCTCTCGGTTTTTGACCAGTCCCCACCCCATAAGCATTTGAACCATCTTCGGGGTGTCGTCGGATGTTTGCCATCGACTATAGAGGACTGACGCCTGATTTTCTGAATCAAATTCTACTCCTGCCATAATAGTTATTTTTTATTGATAATGGAATTATTATAAAACTCCTGAGGACCATACCCGACCCTTAGTCCCGACGGCTCACTGAAGAAGAAAAAGTACACTGATAGACCGAAGGCAATTACTACTACCGCCAAAAGCAGCTGGTTGGCTTGCTTGCGGGTTTTCACCACTCCCCATTTTAAAAGCAATTTAACCAGCGTGGGGGTGATGTTTGATGCCTGCCATTTTGCGTAGAGTATCGAGGCGGCGCTTTTAGTTCCTGACCCTGCTTCTGACATAGATTAATTTTTATAACTTGTTGATAATGCTATTATTGTAACATACCTAAACGTAAAGCAAGAGTGTATAATAGCCACATGTCATCATCCCCGTTCATCCATCTGCATGTCCACAGTCACTACAGTCTGCTCAATGCCCTACCCAAAATCGACGATTTGGTAAAGGCCGCTAAAAAGCAAGGAATGAACGCTCTTGCTCTTACGGATAACTGCAACCTCTACGGCGCCATCGAATTCTACAAAGCCTGTAAAAAAGCTGACATTAAACCGATCATTGGTATCGATGCCTACGTCGCGGCTAGAACCCGCAAGGACCGGCAAGCCGGTGTGGACAACCGTCGTTCACGCCTTATTCTTTTGGCTAAAGACCTGACCGGTTACCGGAATTTGATTAAGCTGGTAACAGACGCAAACCTTGAAGGTTTCTACTACAAACCCCGCATCGACAAAGAACTTATTGAAAAATACAATGAAGGACTGATCTGTATCGCTCCATCTTTTAGCGGTGCTCCCAGCCAAGCTCTCAAAAACGCTGACCCGGAAAAAGCCAAAGAACTAGTCGAATGGTATAAAAAAGTCTACGGTAATGAAAATGTTTTTTTGGAAATCACTCACCACCCCGAAATCGAGGGACACGAAGATCTGATGGAAAAGATAATCGCTCTGGGAAAAACCACCGCCACTCCCCTCGTGGCAGCCCATGACGTTTATTACCTTTCACCTGACGACAAGAAAGCTCGAGAAACATTGATGCTCGTTCAATCGAGCGCTGAATTTGGTGGTCGCGAAGAAGACGCCGGAGATTTTTCATTTATTACTACTGACGAAGCAAAAAAACTTTTCAAGAAAACTCCGGAGGCGATTGAAAATACCCAAAAAATTGCAGAAATGTGCAACCTCAACCTCGAACTTGGCAAGTGGGTCTTTCCGGACTACAAGGTCGAGAGCGGTCTTTCATACGATGAAGAATTAAGACGTTTGGTGTACGAAGGTATGCGTCGAAAGAACGTCGAAGAAAACGATGTTGTTAAAAAACGCATTGAATACGAGCTTGGTGTGATCCGCGACAAAGGCTATGCCCCCTACTTCCTGGTCGTTTCCGATCTGTTACGATACGCCCATGGCCACGGCATTCTCACAACCATTCGAGGCTCGGTGGCTGGTTCGCTTGTGACATACCTTGCCGGTATTACCAACGGTAATCCCCGCGAATACAAGCTCCCCTTCGAACGATTCCTCCACCACGAACCACCTTCCGCACCCGATATCGAAATGGATTTTGCCGATAACCGCCGCGACGAGATGATCGAGTATGCGAAACAGAAGTACGGTCACGATAAGGTTGCCCAGATTGGAACATTCGGAACAATGATGGCCCGCGGATCGGTCCGAGATGTGGCCCGGGCCATGGGTTTTCCCTACTCCGTCGGTGATCGAATTTCAAAATTGATTCCCATGGGTGCTCAAGGTTTTCCCATGACCATCGACCGTGCTCTCGAAGAAGTGGCCGAGCTTCGCGAAATATATGAGAAAGAAACTGAGGCAAAGACCATCATTGATATGGCCAAAAAGATTGAAGGTTGCGCCCGTCACATGGGAGTTCACGCCGCCGGCGTGGTGATCGCTCCTCGACCACTCACGGATTTCGTCGCTCTGCAATTTGATACCAAGGGTGAAAATAAAATCATCACCCAATACGATATGCACGCCGTCGAAGAAGCCGGCCTGCTTAAATTTGACTTCCTCGGTATTAAAAACCTTTCCATTTTGGCGGACGCGGTCGAACGAGTAAAAAAAATTGAAGGAATCGATGTCGATATCGAAAACATTCCCCTTGATGATCAAAAGACCTTTGACATGCTCGCCAAAGGCGAAACCATCGGTATCTTCCAATTAAACGGTACCGGCATGACCCGCTTTCTCAAGGAGCTCAAACCCTCAACTATTCACGACATTAATGCCATGGTTGCTCTTTATCGCCCTGGCCCAATGGAATCCATCCCTCAATACATCGAGCGAAAACATAATCCCGCCCTCATTAAGTACCTCGACCCTCGAATGAAAAACATTCTTTCGGCGTCGTACGGAGTGATCACTTACCAGGACGACGTCATGCTCATCGCCATCGAGCTCAGCGGCTATTCCTGGCTTGAAGCCGACAAACTACGAAAGGCCATGGGCAAGAAAATCCCAAAAGAAATGGAAGAGCAAAAAGGCAAACTCAAAGAAGGTCTGAAGAAAAACGGCATGACTGATAAAAAAATCGACGAGCTGTGGAAACTCATCGAACCTTTTGCCGCCTACGGATTCAACAAAGCCCATGCGGCAAGCTACGGCCGTGTGGCTTACCAAACAAGTTACATGAAGGCTAACTTCCCCGCCATTTATATGAGCGCCGTACTTACTGCCGATTCGGGTGACGTCGAGAAAATCGGTGAAATCATCGCCGAGTGCAAACGCATGCAAATCCCGGTATTGCCGCCAGATATTAATGAGAGCTTTAGTCAGTTTACGGTGGTTAGAGATAGCCAGCCGTCTTCGCAAGATGCTTCGGCGAGCCAAAGTAAGATTCGATTCGGGCTGGTAACTATCAAAAACTTCGGCCAAGGGATTTCAACGGCCATCATCGAAGAACGCAAGAAAAACGGCAAGTTTACTTCCTTGGCAAACTTTCTTGAAAGAGTTAAGGATCGCAATTTGAATAAAAAATCTCTTGAAGCGTTGATTAAAGCCGGGGCTATGGATGCCTTTGGTGAGCGCGGCCAACTTATCGCCAATATCGAAGCCCTGCTTCACTACAGCAAGGAAAAAAACAAAACTCCCGACAATCAGAATTCCCTCTTCGGTGGCACCAACGTCCTTGACCTCGTTTCAATGCTCAAACTCGAACCGGCCCCTGCTGCAAACATGGCTGAAAAATTACTCTGGGAAAAAGAACTTCTCGGTCTCTACATTTCTGGCCATCCGCTCGACAAGCATCGCGAAGTCTTGGAAAAACGAAAAGAAAATATCAAACACGCCAAAGAACACTTAAAAGATGGCATGGTCACCGTTGTTGCCGGTATTATTGAAGAAGCCAAACCAATTTCCACCAAAAAGGGCGACATGATGATGTTTCTTAAGCTGGCCGATTTTACCGGCTCCATTGAAGCGGTTGTTTTTCCGCGAACGTACACCGAGTTTAAATCACTCCTCGTACCCGAGCGCTGCCTAGCCATTAAGGGTAAATATTCGACCCGAAACGGCACGCCAAGTTTGGTTGTCGAGAAGGTGAAAGGGATTTGACATGTAGGACAAACCTATGATATACCCTCATCTAGTTAGTTCAACCTCAACAACTTAACCCCCTCACATTATGGTACTACTACGAACGCTAGATGAGTGGACTCAGGAAGGCTTCGAAAGAGAAAGCAAGACCGGCGAAATGGATGCCGAGGCCGTTCACGAGGAAAATCCGGAAATCGAAAATCCGCGTTTCCAAAAGCCCAACAAAATGTCGACCTACCGCGGCCGTTCGCGCTGGCGACCCAAGTAGCTCGCATTATCCCGCGCATTTCACTTATGCGCGGGTTTTATTTTTGTCCTATTAACGGCGCTTCACTACACACAGCAAAATATGCTATGATTTCGAACATGAACGATACCGGAAAACTCAACCACCTACGTCATTCCCTTGCTCATCTTTTAGCGGCGGCTATTCTTGAACTGTATCCAGATGCCAAAAATACCATTGGCCCCGCCATTGATAATGGTTTTTATTATGACTTCGATTTTGCCGTGCCATTTAAAGAAACCGACCTTAAAAAAGTCGAGCAAAAAATGCGTGAAATTCTCAAAACCTGGAAGGGTTTTGACTGCAAAGAAGTTTCTGAAAAAGAGGCCAAGGAACATTTCAAAGAAAACTCTTACAAACTTGAGCTCATCTCCGAACTTGGGGATGCTATTCCCAAGCAAAAGATTACCTTTTACACATCGGGTCAATTTACTGACCTTTGTCGAGGCGGTCACGTCGAAGATATGGCCGAGATGAAGAAAGCTGGCTGGAGACTCTCTCACATCGCCGGGGCTTATTGGCGGGGGATGAAAAAAAAAAGATGCTCACGAGAATTTACGGCCTTGCTTTTGAATCAAAAGAAACCCTTGATGCCTACGAAACGAGACAAGAAGAAGCAAAAAAACGCGACCATAAAAAACTTGGTCGTGAGCTTAAGCTCTTCACCATCTCCCCGCTTGTTGGTGCAGGACTTCCCCTCATGCAGCCAAAGGGTATGATTATTCGCAAAGAGATTGAGGATTTCCTATGGAATTTGCATAAAAAGAAAGGTTACTGGCGAGTCTGGACTCCTCACATTGCCAAAGAAGAGCTTTACGTTACTTCCGGCCACGCTTCGAAGTTTGGCGAGGAGCTTTTCCGCGTTCAGGGTGGCGAAGAGAAGTTTTTTATAAAGCCGATGAACTGCCCTCATCACATGCAACTTTTTGCTGATAACCAACTCTCCTATCGCGATATGCCAGTGCGTTATTTCGAACCAGCGACCGTATATCGTGATGAAAAATCAGGACAGCTTGGCGGCTTGACTCGTGTTCGATCAATCACTCAGGACGACGGCCATCTTTTCTGCAGAGCTTCACAGATCGGTGATGAAATTTCAACCATAGTTCATATCATTAAAGAATTTTACGGGGCTATCGGCATGATGAATGATTACTGGGTACGCCTATCATTACGAGGCGACGATATGTCAAAATATCTCGGCTCTGATGCCGTCTGGACAAGTGCCGAAAAAGCTCTGGCTGATGTCTGTGAAAAACTACAATTACCTTACAAGCCCGCAAAAAACGAAGCGGCTTTTTACGGACCCAAACTCGATTTCATGTTTAAAGACGCTATTGGTCGAGAATGGCAACTGGCTACTATTCAGTGCGACTTTAATCTTCCCGAACGTTTTGACCTGTCGTTTATCAATGAAAAAGGTGAAAAAGAGCGGCCGGTTGTCATTCACCGAGCTATTTCCGGCTCGCTTGAGCGATTCATCGGCGTACTCATTGAACATTTTGCCGGTAAATTTCCGCTTTGGCTTTCACCGGTACAAGTAAAAATTATTCCGGTAGGTGAAAATCACCACAAAGCTGCCTCAACGCTCTACGATACACTTCACAATGAAGATATCCGCGCCGAGCTCGATCTTTCAAATGACAGCTTTGGCAAAAAAATTCGAGCGGCAAAAGTCGACCATACTCCATATTTTATTATTATAGGCGATAAAGACCTCGATGCCGGCAAAGTCACCCTCGAATCCCGCGACCACGGCAACCTCGGCCAGCTTACAAACGAAGAAGTAATCAGTAAGCTCAGAACGGAAATCACAAATAAACATTGACCCAATGTCAATAACAAAGCCCCGCCTCCGGCGGGGCTTTGTTGAGCGATATATCAAGGTTTAACCTTGATATTCGAGATGTTAGGCGCGAGGAGGACGTGTAGCCATTACGTACACGAGTGAGCCGAGAAGGATGATGATAATGAGGATCGAGATAAGTCCCCATGGAATCGTGCCGAGATTGAAGGTCGAGGCTGTTTCATTGTTTATATCGCCAATCATGACGCTATTGCCGCAGGTTCGACTTATAGTCTCCTTTCCGGAAGTAACACTAATAGCCGCCATTTTTACTCCAGGCGTAGTGTAATTTTTGAAAACAATATTGCTAAGACCGAAAAGTCCATCGGAACCATTCCATGCGTAGGTGTAATTGTTGCTTGAGCCGCCAGTGACTTGGGCTGTCCAAACGACATTATCCCCTACTCGAGCATTGCCCGTATTTGGAGCACAGTTAACATCGAGAGGTTGGGTTGCGGTTGCTTGGGCGACCGGTCGGCTTGCAGTTCGGTATGTCGTGGCCGTTGAAGTGGTCGGATAACGCACAAAGACTGAATTACTGCAGAGGCGGACGATATTTTGACCCCCCGAGCTGATAGTAACCGTAGCGTACTTCGTACCGGTATCACCATAGGCCATATTTATAGAGTTTCCGTAGTTGTAATTATTTCCGTAATTATTGTAGTTGTAATTACCGAGATTATCGGTACCCGTCCATGAATAGGTATAGTTACCGTTTCCACCGGAAGCATACGCTGTCCACGTCACTGTCCGACCGGGAGCGGTTGTGGTCAAATCCGCACTGCATGAACCGGTCAACGTACCATTATTGTA
>CAZYVN010000026.1:0-6845 GCA_964650925.1 uncultured Candidatus Saccharibacteria bacterium | reverse complement strand
GCGAAACGGAAGCACCTCTCAATGCCAAGCCAAAGCGTTTGGAACTACGAAATGTTTCTTTCGGCTACACCGACGGGGCGATGGTAATCGAGCACGCCAACCTCCAATTCGAATCAGGTAAAACGTACGCCTTGGTCGGTCCCACCGGCGGCGGTAAATCAACCCTGGCCAATCTCATGGCCCGACTCTACGACCCTCTTTCCGGTGAGATCTTGCTTGATGGGAACGACATTCGTTCATACAGTTATGAGGAACGGGCCCGCAGGGTTAGCGTTATTTTGCAGGACCCGATTCTTTTTAGCGGCACCGTGGCTGACAATATTCGTTATGGTAACGCGGATCTCACCAACATGTCAGACAATGATCTCGAAAAACTATTATCTAAAGAGGGTCTTGGTGAAGTGATCCGCCGTTTTGGTCAGGGTCTATCGACATCGATCAGTCAGAGTTCGGGGGCGGGGCTTTCGATTGGCCAGAAACAGCTTATCTCCTTCATGCGGGCGATTTTACGAAAACCGAAATTACTTATCCTCGATGAAGCAACCGCCAACATCGACACTGTCACCGAAGCTATTCTCAACAAGACTCTGGCCCTGCTTCCGGCCGATACTACTAAAGTGATCATTGCTCACCGTCTCAATACGATCAGGGATGCCGATGAAATTATGTTCGTCAATGGTCGTCATGTTACTGGTGCTCTCGATTTTCACCAAGCCATCGACCTTATCGAGCATTCGAAGCGGGTCAGTTGATAAGTCGTGTTGACTCTTCGTTACTAATTTGTAAGAATATCGGCAGAAAAATCTTAACCAGGAGTTGGCATGAATATTGCAGAAATTGAAGAGATCGACGCTCAAATTAAAAAACTCGTCGCTCAAAGAGACAGGCTGGTGGCGGTTTTCCGCAAAGAGTGTAAACATCTGCGGATGGTTCAACTCAACGCCAGCCCCGATCATCGTCTCTGTGTCGACTGCGGCGCGGAAGAACGTGGGTGGCATTGTGGTTATCACGTTTTGGTCATGGATGGTGATACTCACACACAGGTCCCGCACAAAGCAGAGCGGGGGATTATGCGGACAACGAGTGACCCGCAAACGTTTTACACCTACCGGAAGTCACATTGGCCGCGGTATCTCGTAGGGCAAAGCCATCCTTCTTTCAAAAACGGCGGCATCCTCTCTTACGAGGAGCTTACCAACGTGCTGTAAATATAGGGAAAAGTAAAATTAAAAGGCCGGTGCGAAGCACCGGCCTTGATTTAATTAAACCCTTTTAATAGGAAGTTTGCGCACCCGCATCCGGTTCTTGTTGGATGGGTGCTCTGTCTTCAGGATCCTGTTGCGGGGTCGTATCGACGGGATCCGCGGCCTGAGGAGTAGTCTCTTCTTGCGCGTAGGGATTGTTGATCACCGGCAGTGTCGAATCATCCTGAGGAGAACTCTGTTGTTGCTGCTGGTCATCATCAGGAGTGGTAAACGAGCCGCCTGCGCCGGCACCACCGAAGTTACCGCCACCGTCTTTGGCATTGTGCAAAACATTGACCACGTTTACGCCGCTTTCCGAAAGAGCATCACGCTCTTCTTTATTGAGGAGATGGCAGACACAGGTCGGATTCGAACTGGCCGCGATTTCCTTTCCGAATAGTCGCAGTTGCGCCAGTCGATTTTCATGGACGCTACCCCGAAGATCGAGGGCTTTGATGCGACTCGGGTCTTCAAGACGAATGACCTCGAGATTTGAGGGTAGGGGCCATTCTTTATCACGATTACGCAAAACGATCAGTCGAACCTTGAATCCGGAGTTGATACGGTTTTTCCAATCAAGGACAATCCGTTCTGCTCCGCCAATTGAAAGGCTGGAAATGGCTACATTGAGCTCATTGCAAAAGGTCATTAAGGGCGGCTGTGGAGCCGTTTCTTCGGTAACCAATAAGTTCATTTTCTCCTTGTTTTAAGGGTTTAATTGTCGAGGAACTCTGACAAAAAAGTAACATATTTAATAAAAATGTCAATTATACTTGACATACTGATCAATTCGGTTTTTTTATTGGTATTTTAGCAAGGTTTAACCTTGATAGATTATAGATTAGCGGCTTTGATAGCCACGTAGAGAACGACGATGCCGAAGACGGTCATGATGGTGGTCCAGATGGTCGGGTGGTTGTGGTGGCTTTCAGGAAGGAGATCACTGGCGCCGATATAAAGAAAGAAACCGGAAAAAAGGGCGAGGATGATACCGAGAGTTGCTTCAGGCAAACTAAAGAGAAACGTCGAGGCCACGCCCACTATCGGCGCGACCGCATCGACGACGAGCCAGCGAAAGGCCTGTTTTTTCTCGCCATTATTTTTGAGAATGAGGTTAACCGTATTGATGCCATCGGAAAAATCATGGACGAGCACGGCGATAGCGACGATGGCACCGACCGCCGCTGATACTTGGAAAGCCAGACCAATCGCCACGCCGTCCAGAAAACTATGAATCGACAAGCTGCCGGCGCCGAGTTTGCCACGATGAGCGATTGTCGGCTCGTCTTCTTCGTGACTGTGGCTATGGAACATGATTGTCCGGTCAAGAATCATGTAGATGATAAAACCGAGGGCGACGATTGAAGTAATGAAAGAAGCGTCGTGGGTCGCGGCGCTGAGATTGATCGCTTCCGGCATCAGATCAAAAAACGCCACACCGATAACCGCTCCGGCGCTAAATCCCAGAATTAAATGAAGCTTGTCTTTAAATTTCAGAGCGAACACTCCACCGCAGAGAGTCGCGACAAACGCCGCGAGGCCGATTAAAAATAGCATGTTTTATGTGGTTATTTGCGCACTTTCCAGGCCGCTGTTAAAAATTTTCTCGTCTTCTTTGAAGAGGAATTTGGCAATGTGGTAAATGGTGTAGGTTATGAAGAAGGCTGAAACAACATCAATTGAGTAGTGAAGGTGGGCCATGAGAACGATCACTCCGAAGAAAATGGCCGTCAAAATAAAGAGGATTCGCAGTCGGATATTTTTTTGAAATACCAAGGCCATGAGGAATGGCAATCCGGTATGTCCCGAGAAGAAAAGATCGCCACCAAAAATGAAATCTCTGGCTAATCTTGAGGTGCTGTCGATGATGATGTGATCCGGGAAGGGACCGATATGAGTGAGGGAAATAAAGATCGATCGAATAAGAACGAAGAGGGCAATATTTTTAAGGACGAAAGGAATTCTTTTGGGTTCGTCGAGACACAAGAGGGCGATCACGAACCAAAAGAGGAGCGGGCCGTAAAGGAAAATTTCATCGACATTGACGACCGGTACGTTATCGAGAATAATGTCGGTCACTGAATTGCTGGCTTTCTCCGTGGCGTACGTACCGGCGTAAAAATTAATAATCAGACCGGCGAAAAGCAGCAGGAATGAAATAGTGACCGACGCCAGAAAGCGCTTGTTCGAGAAGTAGTAACGATATTTTTCGAAATAGATTTTCATGCGTCGTGACCTTTATGATAGAGCGGATCGATGGATAAGAAAAAAATATTAGCAATCAAAAAAATAATGGACATTGCGCCGATACTCTGGGTCGTGTATCCCAGGGTTATGCCGGTGAACGTAAGGACGATCATGAGAGTGCCGGCCAGGTCAACCAAGATTTTAAGTTTGAGTAATTTCGGATAAGGGATAACGCCGAGGAGGCTGGTGTATTTCATGGTTGCTACGATAAAGAGTAGCATAACTAAAAATGAAAACAACCGAGCCTCGCCGATCTTGATTCCCGCCGCGATATAGATGAAAAAAAGAAGAGCATCCCAGATTTGTTGAGAAACATTTTCTTTGGGAACGATGTAACAGAATAATTCAATCGAGAAGTAGGTGTTGACTAACAGCGTGACGTAAAAAAGGAGTAACGGCGCCATCAAGTTGCTGCTCGGAGCAAGGTACCAGCCCAACAATCCAGCCAGTCCGAAAATCGTCGTTGTCGCCAAAGCTTTGATTTTTGCTTGAAGATTAGTCATTTATTTATTTTTAGCTGTGGGACGAATGTCGCGGTATTTTTTTGTAAAAGGTCGGTGAAAGATCACCATCCAGAGAAAATTGAGACCGTAGACAATGTTGGTTTTTATAGTACCTTCGTCGGCGAAACGTCGAGATGAAGAAAAAATAAAAAAATTCATCTTGAAAACCACTTTCCCAAAAGCGCTCAATCGCCGAGCGATGTCGGTATCTTCACCGTAAAATTCGATGGTTTGGTCGAAGCCGCCCATCGCTTCAAGGGCGCTCTTTTTGGCAATGAAATTACCACCGAGAACCATGTAGCCGACGATTCGGTAGGTAAGCGGTGCCGAAAGCCACCAGCTTGAATTAAGAAAGAGTTTTGTGAACAGCGGCGCGTCGTGATATTTATACGGCCCGCTCAGACAGACAATGCCATCATGTTTTTTCAGGGTTTTCAAGGCAAGATCAAACCAATGTTTCGGCATGCGGGTATCGGCATCAATGTAGGCGAGAAAATCTCCCTTGGCTTCACGCAGGCCTCGTTCGCGAGCCTTGGTCAAACCCTTTCGTTCTTCTCGGACAACTCGGACGCCTCGGCGGCTACCAGCGATTTTCGCCGTGCCGTCGGTGCTGGCGTTATCAATCACAATAATTTCAAAAAAACGACCGTCAGAATGAGTGATGGCGTAATCGAGGCAGTCTCCAATGAATCGTTCTTCGTTGTAGGCTGGAATAATGAGGCTTATTTTGGGCTTATCCATGGTGGTATTCTACTATACTTTCCTGGTAAATTCTCTCCCATGTCTCGGCTACCAATTCCGGTTTACATTGAGCTCCCGATAGAAGGGCTTGAGCAGCTAGAGTCTTAGTCAGAGCTGGATCTTGGGCGAATGTCTTTATTTGATCGGCTAAGCCATCAATGTCGCCGGGAGCAACTAATCGGCCATTTTGAGGAGTGATGTATTCCGCTAGTCCCCAGGCTTTAGCGCCGATTGCCGGTAAGCCTGTGGCAAAAGCCTGCATCAGGCTTAGGCATTGGGATTCGGCGGTGCTCATGACTACGAAAAGATCACTGGTTTTGTACACGAGCGGAAAACTTTCACTGTCGACAAATCCCAAAAAACGCACTTGTTTTTCAAGACCGAGCTTGCTGACTAAGGTCTTAAGCGAGGCCTCGGCGCTGCCGTGACCGGTTATCGCCAAGGTTATGTCGGGCAATGTTGGGCGTAATCGAGCCACCGCTTCGATGATGGCGTCGATATGTTTTTCGGGTGCTAGTCGACCGGTGTATAAAATCGTATAACCGGAAAAATTAAAACGTTTCTTTAATGATTGTTTCTCTTCTTCGTTCAGCACCGACGTAAAATGAGCGAGGTCGATCGGGTTTGAAAGTCGGCTGGCCGGTTTTTTAAAACCGAAATCTCGCATTTCATCGATGAGCGCTTCGCACGGCGCAGGCAGGTACCGGACATGATTGTAGTACCACGAAAAGTATTGAATGGCTTTTTCGGTTGCCCAGGCATTTTTAAACGGCGTGTAAGCCATGAATTCTCGAACCGGCGTATGGTTGGTGCCGACCAATGGAATGCCGAGTGTCTTGGCGTCGAGAAGCGCTTCGATACCAGCGCCAAACGGCGTATGGGTGTGAATAATGTCCGGCTTGAATTTTTTCATTAAAGCAATTCCGTATCCGGAAGGCAGGCAAATCCGACCTTGGCCGGTTGGTGAACCAAAAAAAGGAATTGAAGGAAGGCGGACGACATTAATCGGTAAGCCGTTTGTCGGAAATATTTTTGAAAGATTAGCGCGCGTGTAATCAGCCGATGAATACCAGGGCGAAACAAACAGGATGTAGTGAGCGAGTTTTGCCAACTCCTTGGCGCTGAGCGAAATCTGAGCGGTCATGCTGGTTATGTCAGGATAAAAATTATCGGAGTAGATGGCGATTTTCATTGTAGTGGAATTTTCTCGTCCTCGTCTTCGCGTACTTCCATGGCGAGGATTCGTTTACGGGCGTAACGCGAAAGTAAGATGTAAACAACAATAAGAATAATGACAATAAGAGCGATACCTATGCCGGTATACTTGATGTACTTTTCGGCGGCGGCGTAGGATTTTCCGAGACTGTAACCGATGCTCATAAAGACGGCGTATTGAAAGATAGTAATCGGAAAAGCATTAGCGACGAATTTCCGAAGAGGTATTTTAACCAGTCCGGCGCTTACAAGAAAAGGCGTACTTAATCCGTAGGCAAGCTTGCTTAGGAACATGGTTTTGAAAGGGTGGTGCTGCCAGAGTTTCTCGACGGTCGGGAAATGCTCGGTAATAATTTTCACTTTTGAACCGTATTTTTTAATGAAATCTTTTTGATTGCCGAATCGACCTATATAATAGTATGTCGTATCGGGAATAAGGTCGCCCAAGAGAAGGATGCCGTAGCTTGGAAGAAAAGCCAGGTAACCGGCGTGGACCAGAAAACCCACCAAGAGTGAAAGCACCGGACCCTCGAAAGCCGCCAGGGGGAAAAGGGCCAGGTATTTATAGTGAATCAGAGCCGCAAGCATGTCGTTTAATGAGTATCACCATTATAGCATTGAAATTTCTGGTATAATACCTAGTGATGAGTAGTCAAAAAAACAACGGCCATCGCCATCGTCACAGCCACCTGGCCTACCCGGTTTCTTTCGGCCAAAAGATGTACAGTATTCTCGTGGCGCCGCTTGCGGTCGTGGCCCTGGTTTTTATCGTCTTCGGATTTTTGTCGAATTCCACTCTGGGCGTGGTTGAGCCGGTGACCATGCCCGAGCTTCTTTTGGCCGTTTTGGCCACCATGGTTCGGATCGGCGTCGCCTATGTCGCCGCTTTGATTAT
>CAZYVN010000025.1:5058-6881 GCA_964650925.1 uncultured Candidatus Saccharibacteria bacterium | reverse complement strand
GGTGTTCGGGGTTTAGCGGAGACGCTGATATCGCGGGCGGTATTGGCGACCGGGACGTGCGGGCCGCTTGCGGCGATAACCGGGTTACCGTTGTCGTCCAGGTTTTGAACTTTATGAGGCATCTCGGCAAAGGTTTTGTCGCCGGTAATGCCGAGCGTGTGGTGCCTGATGATGTCGGCCTGGGCTTTAAGTGTAAAGGGGCCGCGGACCGGCTGGTTGGGGATTGAGGAGTCCGGGGTGGTGGTGATGTTTTCTCGAGCGACGTTTTGGTAAATGTAGCACATGCCCCATACACTGCCGATTATAAACACTACGCCAATCACTAGCGCGCACCACGAAGAGATCGAAAGAAGTTTTTTCATTTTAAGGGAAGTTAATTATAATCCTTAAGCTCATCAACTGCTGCTATTTTAGCATATAATCTTAAAGAAAAAGGTAATTTGACATTTGCCTATATTTTATGTTATATAGCAAGCAGTAATGAGCTGTTTGAAAAGTACATACAACGACAAAAACCTCAACGAAAGAACCTATTATGCCCTGTAATATCGGATATAAAAACTTCGCCAAAGCGGAGATTCCCGCGCCGGTGCCGGAAAAGTTCAGTGCTAAGTCAAAGGCGCCGGCCATCGATCCGGAACTGATGGAGAAATTAGGCGTCGAAGACCCGGTCTTCCTTAAATGGTTGCCGAGTCTCGAAACCGCCGTTCTTCTTCAAGAAGCCCTGAAAAGGACGATCAAAAAGGTCGGAGATGGGAGTGTTAAGTTCAGTATTGATAAGGAAGGCATGCTCGACGCCAGTGGGACCTTTACCTCCGCCGCAGAGAAAAAGCGTTTGGAGAAAAAGACCGCTCAAGTGACGGCCCTGTGGCAATTCGAAGTCCTCGGTATTGTTACCGAGCTTCTTGAATACACGCCGATCATCACAGAAAACGGTGACGAACTCATTCTCGAAGCTGAGGAAAAAGGTAAATCTCATCCCTGCGATTACATCAAAGTCACGCGGAAGGGAGACAATGCCACCGTTTGCTTCGAACACTTCAAATCGCGCGAAGCCCTTGACGCCGCCACGGCCAAGTTTTTACTTCTGGCCCACAAGTTGGGCGTTAAGATCACCATCAGTCGCCGCGAGGTCACCCAAGGCCATCCATTCCCAAACGAGATCGGGCACACTCACCCGCACAGTCACTCACACGGTCACGGTTATCACACTCATTAATATGAAGATGAAAAAAACGACTGAACCTGTCGACTTGCCAGTGCTGCCGGCGTGGTTTACTGACGGAATTGTCGCTTGTTTTCGAGCCAATATCGCTTCCGTCTTTCTCCTCCATGGCGACGTCACTTGTTTGGTGCCCAATCCAAACGGTGACGACGAACCCAAGTATCCCTATATTCCGCTGCAACAGCTCTTCTCTCGAGTCTTTGATGAGCGTGAGATGGTGATCTTCTACGATACCGCCATCGGCTTGCGCTTTTTGAAACCCGAAATGGAAAAGCTATTTCGGAAAAATGCCGGGATGGCCAATGAGGACGACGCTCCTCCGGCCGATCCGGTCGCGGCTGCTAAAGCCAGTCTTGCCGCCAAGCGAGAGCAAGAGCTCCCGACTGATCCCGACCGTTGTCTACCGCTTATCGAAAAAGTTTTGAAAAAGCTCGACAACGTCGCGATTATTATCGAATCGGCTCATTTCATTGTTCCGGAATCGTCCGGAGCCAATCTGTTGCCGAACGCGATCAACCACATTGCCCGTTTGCGCGCCTGTGCTCAGGATTCCCGGGTAAAAAACCGAAACAACATCATTATTCTGACAACCGATTTT
>CAZYVN010000025.1:4149-5048 GCA_964650925.1 uncultured Candidatus Saccharibacteria bacterium | reverse complement strand
AATTGAGACAATCGGCCAGCCGGATTAGCAACGTGTTTATTCCCAAGCCCACCGTCGAAGAGCGCAGGCGCTACATCGAACGACAGGCCCTCGGAGTACCGGCACAACAGAAGCTGGAAAGAGAGCTCTCGATGCTCGAAAAGAAGGTGGGCAAAGAAAAGGGAGCGGTTAAAACCGCTATTCTTGTCCAGATCGAAAAGTCGAGAGAGGCCCTCAAACGGTTTCCACCGCACTTCGAGACGCCCAAGGACTTCGATATCGACATGTTTGTCAATGCCACCCAAGGTATGAGTCTGCGACAGATCCTCGAGATCTTCCGAGCGGCCAATCAAGCCGAACGGTCGGTCGATCTCTCCTTCGTCAAAGAAAAGAAGAAAGAGATTCTTAATGCCGAATACGGCGATGTCATGGAGATCACCGACCCGCAGTGGAGTCTCGAAGAGATCGGAGGTCTGGTTCGCCAGAAAGCCCACTTCGCTTCGGTCCTGGCGGCAATTTGTAAGGGAGAATCGAGACTCATTCCGCAAGGTATCACTATCATGGGTCCGCCCGGTACCGGTAAAACGGCGCTGGTCGAAGCCTTGGCCAAAGGAGCGAGCTTCAACTTTGTTAAAATGAAGAATGCTCGCTCGATGTGGGTCGGTATGTCCGAAGAGCGAACCGAGCGGCAGATCCAGGGTCTCTGGGCCTTGGCGCCGGTCATCGTTATGAACGACGAAGCCGATCTCGGCGAAGCCAATCGCGACGCTCCAAAAGGCGACTCGGGGGTTTCTGAACGGATTATGCAGGCATGGATGCGGTTTCTCTCCGATCCTCGCATTCGCGGTCGAGTAATCATGGTTAATTGCACCAATCGGCCCGATCGAATGGATGCGGCCCTCAAACGCAGTGGTCGCAGC
>CAZYVN010000025.1:0-4139 GCA_964650925.1 uncultured Candidatus Saccharibacteria bacterium | reverse complement strand
GGATCGCCATCCTCATGCCCGCGCTCGAGGAGCGAGTGGCGATCTTCAAGGTGATGTTCAAGCGGTATGCCATACCGACGACCATCACCGACTTCGGTTCGTTTGCCGAGGCGACCAGGGGTCTCTCCGGGGCCGATATCGAAAAAATCAGCCTCAGTTCGTATCGTTTCGCTTCGGAGTCCGGTAAAGATAAAGTTGACGCTACCGTTCTCATGGATTCGATCAACGACTTTATCCCTTCGGCCAGCCAGGCGGAGATTGATCTCATGACCCTCTTGGCCATTTCCGAATTGTCGTCTCGACGCTTGTTGCCGGCCGATGTCAAGGAAATTGTCCAAAAGATCAAGAGTCGTAACTTGGCTCCAGGAGTGGCAAGTCTCATCGCTCAGATCGAAGCCCGAGACATCGTTAAACTCGACGATGCAAGGCCACCGATTCCGGTCGCCCTGCCCGCCGTCGCTTTAAATTGATACGTTAATTCACATCCCGTCAGTACACCTGCCGGGATTTTCTTTTCATTTCCTTGACATTTTTATAGCTATAGGGCATTCTCTGGGTAGTGCGAGACCTTTGTAAAGGATGTTCGCAAAATCAAATAAACCCTTAAAGAAAGGAACTATATGGGCGGCGGTGGAGATTTTTATGATCGGGACGTAACTACCAGTTCGTTACGTACCTCAAGTGGAGCTACTCGGGTAGCGGAACAAGCACTGTCTCGAAGTAGTCTTGACCCCTCGGTTTCGCCAAAAAATCGTCGGCTCTCGTGCGAGACAGAGGATCCTTTGGTCTATGCGTGCGATGTCACGGGATCGATGGGAATTTTGCCAAAGATCATCTATGACAAATGGCCGGGAATTGTTGGTCAGGTCGCGGCCCGCAAGTATCTACCTGATCCGCAGATGAGTCTTGCGGCCGTCGGAGACATACAATCCGACCGAGCGCCGCTTCAAATGGCAGACTTTTCCGTTTTGCGTAATCTCGATCGCTATTTCAAGAGTCTGTGGCTTGAGGGAAACGGAGGTGGACAGGGTCAAGAGTCCTACGAAATGACGGCGTACTATTATGCCTACCTCTGTGACCTGCCGAACGTGAAAATTCCGATTTTCCTTTTTACCGGAGATGAAGGTTTTCGCGATACCCTCTACGCGGATGATCTGCGTCGACACTTCGGCGGCGAACACAAAGACACGACAGCCAAACAAGTTTTTGCCGACTTGCTTAAAAAATTCAAGGGCAATGTCTTTTTGATCCATCGCTATTACGACAACAGCGGTTCTGATAAACCTACCGATGAATCTATTGTCGAACAGTGGCGCTGGCTCCTCGGCCAACGGCGGATCATTTTTCTGCCAAAGGGTAGCGATGGAGATCTGGCCATTGGCGACATCACCCTCGGCCTCTACGCCATCGTTTCGGGAGCTCGGACCCTCGAACAGTACTTACAGGACATGCGAACCCGGCCGCTTGATCTGGGTCAGGATGTGAAGTATGAGCCACAATCGCCGGAACGAATTGCCGCGGTTGAGAAAGCCCTTCAGCCGCTCAAGAACTTCAAACCGGTGCGGGCTCCATCTTCGAAAGACAAGGAAGAGAAAAAGGAAGATGAAGACGAAGAGCTCGGTCCGCAACCAAAAGCCAAAACCGGTCCGAAAGGCAAAAAGCCCAAGAAAGACTGGAAGCTGTAATCCGAGATTTTTCGGAAATTCAAGCCGCACCTAAGGTGCGGCTTTTATCTTGCACCTTTCCCTCGCTATTGATTATGAATCAATCTTATGATATGGTCAAATAAGAATAACAAAAGGAAAAAACATGCTCATTGTTACTTTGCCCCAAGTTCATCAAACCGAACTACTCAAATCAATCATTGAAGATCCAGGGGTAGGCGCGGTCCGCTACAACAGCGGTACTCGCTCGGCTTTCAGTCCAAAAGAGACGATACGTCGGGTCCAACGACTGGCTCGGGCGGCGGGCAAACCCCTGTATGTCGATCTCAAAGGCAAGCAGTTGCGGGTGACCGAGTGGGCAAATTTACCCGACGGCCCCATTCTTCTTAATCATAAGATCGAGGTTGAATTGCCGGCGAAGGTCTATTTTCGAAATGACGAAGGCTATGAACTCCGCGAAGTGGTTAATGGTGACGAAATCTTCGTCGATCCAATACCTCAAAAGCCGGTCGGACGGGGACAGGCGGTCAACATTTTGGCGAAGAAACTGGTGATAAAGGGTCATCTGCTCGATGCGGATTATATGTATATTAAAGCCGCTCTCGCCGAAGGGGTCACGCGCTTTATGCTGTCTTTTGTCGAAAGCTGGGATGATATTAAGGATCTTGAAGAAGCAATCGCCGCCTACAGTCCGGGCAAAACGCCGGTTTCTGATTATTCGATCGTCTGCAAGATTGAATCCGAGGCAGGTCTCGATTTTGTCCAAAAGACTAAACGAGAAGAGTTTCAGCGCGAGCGCTACCAACTGATGGCCGCCCGTGATGATCTTATGGTCCACATCGGCGCCAAGGAAATGCCGGATGCTCTTCGGTTAATTATCGATAGAGACAGACAAGCCATCTGCGCTTCGCGGCTTCTTATGGGACTTGAGCAGGGCGCCGTTTCGATGGCCGACGTCTCCGATATCGAACTTATGCGACTGATTGGCTACCACCACTTCATGCTCTGCGACAATATCTCGCGCGAACATTCGAAAGAAGCGCTTGGATTTTTGCAAGAGTATGACGCATTAAAATAGTGATCGGTATGGCTCATTAATGACTCGGTTTTATCCGGGTCTTTTTTATTTCGCCGTAAACTCGCGCAATTTAAATACCATGTAAGCAATAATTCCTGTGACTGCGCCGAGGGTGTCCATGAGCATATCCTTTTGAGTATCCCAGACATCACCTTGCGAGCCGAGCACGGCAAGACCGGAAGTCGGATCGCTCGAAACAGCGTACATCCATTCGAAGATTTCATAAGCGGCCGCCAAAGCCATAATGGCAAAGAGGGCATACGTGACGGTGAGAAATATCGATTTCGACGTTTTCTTTAATTTAATAATATCGATGATACCAAATGCGTAGAAACCGACGGCAAAGTGCGCCACTCGGTCATACATATCTCGCTGGAAACCGAATAATCGATCAAACCAGCCAAAGGGAACTTCGGCAAATGTATAATGAGCGCCGAAGGCGTGCATAATGGGGAATATTGCCATAAGTACATACGCAAAATTGCTCAAACGAACACCTTTCCGGTAGAGGATTATTAATATCAGTACCGGAATGAAAGAAGTAGTTGCTTCAACCAACCAGACCGAACGGTCGACGGGGTTTATGGCCGCCCAAATAAAGACCAGGCCGTAAAGAGCGAGAAGAATCTTTGGTGTTTTCATATTATTAGTATTTTAATGGTTTAAGAAATTGTACCAAGAGTCGAAGGTCCTTAATAGAGACCTTATCCACAAGCCGGTTCGTAATGTTGACAAATGACAGTAAAATAGGGTATGGTACTTATAGCCAAAAATCAAAAGATCGCGATTTTAGGCCTTAATTGGTAAAAGCGATCAGTGTTCGTTGAAAGTAAAATAGGAACATTATGAGAAAAAAAGGTGCATGGTCGAATGCTACATACACAGCGCGGGCTCGGGTGGTTGAAGAGCGAGGTTCGGCGACATTCGAAGGCGAGCAACGGGTTCGTGAAGGTAAAAGCCTTGACCCCTTGGTCGACCCCAAAGAGTACGGCGTCATCAGAGGATCCAACAATCTGTTGGTACCCAAAGGTGAGCAATTCGAGCTTAAGTTCGGCGTGGCAATGCCGGTGGAAACCGACATTGACACCACCGGTTCCATGGGAGAGAACATCGGAGTCGCCTTCAGGGTTCAGCCCAAGGTTCAGAACTTGCTCATTCAGGGCACGCAAGCAGTTTTGCGTCGCTACCACACTCAAATCGCGACGGGAGTAATCCAGGACAAGGTTGACAGGTTTCCTTACCAGCGTTCTCAATTCGAGCCTGACAACGAAGTCGAGCGCCAAATGGGATTACTTGACCCCCAAAAATGGGGAGGTGACGCCATCGAAGATTATCAACTTGGGCTATTTGCTGCCGCCTACCTGACCACAACCAGTATCAATCGCTACGGTTTGCGA
>CAZYVN010000024.1:5440-7112 GCA_964650925.1 uncultured Candidatus Saccharibacteria bacterium | reverse complement strand
CAGCGCGGCCGGCGCGAGAAAAGCAGATTTTCAGCAGAAAATCATGCGGGCCCAGGCAAAAGAAAGGTTCCCATCCTCGCGTTATCATTATACCAACTTTTCGCGAGAACCCTTAAATGTTAGGATAATACGCATGATTGCCAACATCCAATGCTTAACCGAAGCCTGCGACCATCTCGCTATTCCCTATCGTTTTCTTGATAAAAATCGGAATTTTGTCGAAATTGGTTCAGACAAGAAATGTTATTTCAGTAATTGTTCCACGCCGCTAAATAGCGAGCAAGTCTCAACAATTTGTAAAGACAAGGAGTTCACTTACGACCTTTTAAACTCGGTTATTCGCATGCCGAAAACAAAGGGTTATTTTGACCCTTTCCGATCGGAGTTCATTCATTATGCTCGTTTTGCAAACTTAGCAGAAATTACCAAGGACATTGTCGAGTCATTCACTCTAAACCCGTCAAAGGGTCAAATCATCATAAAACGAAACGGCGGGTTTCAAGCCAAGAATGTTTTTCTTTGTAATAGCCAGGATGAGATACTGAAAGCTCTTACTACCATCTTCGACCAACAGTCGAAAGAATACGATTTCGTCGCTCTCGCTCAAGAATATGTGAAGCCGGTCAAGGAATTACGAGTTGCGACGCTTAAGGGTAAGGCTACGTTGGTGTACGATTGGAGTAATGATTTTGAAATTATCGAGCCCGAGAGCGACCTCTTTAAAAAGATCGAGGTCTTTATTTCACCCATTTTTACCAAGCTTGATCTTGTCTGGTCCGGTCTCGATATCATTCTCGATGAAAACAACAACCTCCACCTCATCGAACTTAACTCCAAACCCGGCTTCGAAAACTTCATCCATGCCCGTGGAAAAGAAAAAATTGTGGAAATGTATGAAACCATGTTGAAAAAACTTGTCAGCAGGTAATCTCCCCTAGAGGGCCTGCCCGTACCGAGGTACGTTCGGGCGGGGAGCACTTGCGTACTCGCAAGGAGGGGTGCTTATTGTTTCCTTATAAACAACGACTTATCCGGCATTTGATTTTTTTTAATGAGATCTTTGATTTTTTTCGAGGTTTCCGGAAGGATCGGATTAAGCATCCGAGCGACTGTATAAAGGCGAACGACAAGCTCGCTGATGATCTTTTTACCAGCCTCAAGATCTTTTTTAACAACTTCAAATGGTCGAGAATTTTGAATATATACGTCCATTGCGGCAATCTCTGCCCAAACAATATCGGTAACCTTTTTGATATCATATCGTTCGAGAGCGTCCATCCACTCTTGATGAATTGTTTTTTCGGGAATTTTCGGCGCAGTTTCAAGATGAGTCTGGGCTAGTTTCATGATACGCGACACAAGATTACCGAGCCCGTTGGCGAGGTTGGCATTATAACTTTCCTTTAACCGTTCTGCGGTAAGGTCAGTATCCTCAAAAAACGAAATTTCTCGAGCTAAAAAATAGCGGAGGCCGTCGGTGCCATATTCATTGACGAGATCGTACGGGCTGATGACGTTACCAAGACTTTTGGACATTTTTTGACCGGCAGTTTGAATGAATCCATGAATAAGAATCTGCTTTGAAGGTCGGAGATTCACAGATTTAAGCATTGCTTGCCACATCGCCGCCTGCTGTCTAACCTGATCTTTACCGGCAATCTGCACTACACCA
>CAZYVN010000024.1:0-5430 GCA_964650925.1 uncultured Candidatus Saccharibacteria bacterium | reverse complement strand
TTTCGAATGTCACCATGTCGACTGGCCAACCAATCGCTGAAATGTAATTAATAAAAGCATCGAACCAAACATACATGACATGCTCGCCATCATCAGGAACGGCTACACCCCAGGGCATTTTGCTCTTAATTCGCGAAATACTAAAATCTTCCAAACCTTTGTCTTTGATGAGGGTACGCAATTCGTTGAGGCGATAATCGGGTACGACAAAATCTTTATTTTCATAAAGTTTCAAAAGGTAATCCTGGTACTTTGAAAGTTTAAAAAAGTAGTTGTCTTCTTCGATGATTTCCAAGTTGAGATTAGGATGAATTGGACATTTGCCGTCGACGAGTTCGGATTCGGTCTTTTCAAGCTCGCAACCAACGCAGTACTTTATCTTGTACTTTTTCTTATAAATATCACCCGCAGCAAGACAGCGTCGCCAGAACTCTTGAGCGGCCGCCTTGTGATGCGTATCGGTAGTACGGATAAAATTAATGTCTTCGAGAAGACCGAGGGGTCCTTTTAAATCCTTAAACCGCTTAGCGTATTCATCAACATAGACCTGCGGATCCCGTTTCGTCTCGAGAGCTTTTTGGTAGACCTTTGTGCCGTGTTCGTCGGTGCCGGTGTTAAAAAAAACTTCATAGCCCATGAGTCTTTTATAACGAGCGATAATATCCGCCTGAACAATCTCCAGAGCAAAACCGATATGCGGGTCTGAATTGAGGTACGGAATTGTCGTCGTAATGTAGAACGTTTTCATCGATAGTGCCTAAATTAAACCAACATCGGTGCGGCGATCTTTTTCGATATCATGAATGTACTCCATGAAGGCGGCGGCGATCGGTACCGAGAGAATGACTCCGAGGAAGCCGGCTAGTTTGGCGCCAATAACCAAGGCCAGGATAACAATGATGGGCGATATACCGACAATCTTTCGAACAACGAGCGGATAGATCAAGTGATTTTCAATTTGTTGCATGATGAGATAAACACCGGCAATAATTAAGGCTGAGGCAATGCCCGGGTCGACAAATCGCAAACCTTCAACGAAAGCAATTGTTACCGCTGGGACAGCCGAAAGAATCGGACCAAAAATAGGTATGAGCTCGAAGAGCGCTGCACAAGTACCCAGCAGTAAGGCATGCTTAACTCCCAAAAGTAGCAATAAAACATAGATCCAAATACCGAAGAAAAGACCTAGCACTAATTGACCTTGGAGCCAGTAGCCGATTTTGAGTTGTGACCGTTTCCATAGATCGATAACGTATTTCTGAGCCTTAGGCGGCGTGACAATCCGCAAGAAATTCCCGACACCGTCTTCTTGAACCGAAAAGTAGAAAGAAAGAACGATGATGAGAATGAAAGCCAGGGCACCACCAAAAATAATACTTGCCGTTCTAAAGATTCCCTCGCTTGTTCCGGAGATGATCGACCTGACTCCATCGATGAGGTCTTTTATAGAGAAGTCTTGACCGATACCAAGAGGAATTGAAGACGAGGAATCCGGGAGTGAAAAGGATTCCCGAATGGGATTCCAAAGATCGCTGAAATGAATGTTGGCCGGCAGATTATTAATATAGGTAAGCGCTTCGGTAAGCACTCGAGGTAAGAAAAAAACAAAAATAACCGCTAAAATAACAGCGAGCGCGGCGTAAATAATGAGTACCGCCGGTAATCGTCGAACCCTGTGTCGACCGAGCCATTGAGTTGCTGGCTCGATAGACGAAGCGATTACGACCGCAGCGACGACCACCATAACCAAATCTTTGATTAAAAACAGCACGTAAAAAAGAACCAGGAAAAGAATGGTTTTTACTATCGTCCCCGGAGTAATTTCGATAATAGTGCTTTTTCCCTCACGTGACATAAGCGTATAATACCACTCATCTTTTAAATATGAAAGACCGGCGTAAAGTCCTTGGTATTTTTGAAACGACCGAGCACCATCATGTTGAGATTTTTATCTTGAAAAATGAGTTTTGCCACATCCTTGATTTCCCGAGCGCTAATCATGTTGATTTTCTTGGCTACTTCAGCCGGCGTTTGGATTTCTTTTTTCAAAATTTCTTGGTAGGCGTAAAACTCGGCAAGCGAATCGGAAGTTTCTAATCCCAGAAACATATTACCGATAATGTAATCCTTGGCCTTCTTAAGTTCTTCTTCCGGAATATCGTCTTCTTTAATTTTTCGGAATTCTTCGAGAATAGCTTTTACCACCTCAACCACTCGCGAATTATCGACGCCGGTTGAAACTTCGAAATAACCATGATCGGTGTAGGTATCATTGCCAGCGCTCACATAGTAACCCACCCCCATCTCGTCACGCAATTTCTGGAAAAGTCGTGAACTCATACCGCCACCTAAAATCGCGCTCATTACTCGCAAGGCATTGGTGTACTTACTGAACATATCGTACGTCCGAACACCGAGAACAATGTGAGTTTGGTCGGTTTTTTTATACTTGATACGAATGTTTGGTTTTTTCTGAGCTTCTTTGACCTGTGGTTTTGGATGTTTCTTTAATTCATGAATACCTTCAAACTTTTTTTCGATATCGTCAAAAATAGTTTCTTCGTTGAACTTGCCGGCAACCACCACCGTCGTCGCTCCGGAAACGTAATGCTTGCGTCGATACTCTTCGAAATCTTCACGCTTGAGTTTCTTCACACTTTCTTTCGTACCGGCGATATTCCAACCGGCCGGTTGGTCACCATACAAAAGCTCCATGAAAAGATCGTGGACATGGCGATGCGGCATATCTTCGTACATATTAATCTCTTCGGTGATCACTCCTTTCTCTTTTTCAATTTCCTTCTCGTCGAATAAAGGATTGAGATACATATCGGAGACAACGTCGAGAATGGTGTCGAGATGACGCGGGCCGCCCTTGGCATAGTAACCGGTAAATTCCTGGGAAGTGAAGGCATTGTATTGCGAACCGATCGAATCAAGCTCTCGGGAAATGTCGATGGCCTTTGGTCGTTTTCGAGTTCCCTTAAAACACATGTGCTCGAGAAAATGAGAAATACCGCTCACCTCCTTGGTTTCGTACTTCGATCCGGCTTCGACCATGACCAAAACCGTCACCGCCGGATTGTCGGCCATGGGTACGGTAATAATCCGGATGCCGTTTTTTAAGACTTTCTTTTTGTAGTTCATAGGCTTAACTTGAATATAACACAACCCTGGTCGGAAAATCCACTGTTTTCCAGGCCTTCGCTCGGCCAATGGAAAACGTGACAAATGTCGTCCTCATGGAGGGCGCGATAAAATCGTTCTAAAGGGCGTCCTGCCCGCCCCGCGAGACATGTCTCGCGGGGTTTTTATTTTATAAAATCCATCCCCGACCCTTCCTTTGTAAAGGAAGGGAATGTGGTGACACTACATATGTAATTCTATTCGAGTAAGTACTGTTTCAATACTATTTTTTATTTCCTCATTAGAAAAACGCAGAACTTTGAAACCAAGAAGTTCGAGTTGCTCCTGTCTAAACTGATCTTCTTTTTTCTGCAAATTATGAACATCTCCGTCGACCTCGATAATCAATTTTAATTTCAGACAAACAAAGTCAACGATAAAACTTGCTATCGTTCGTTGTCGGACAAATTGATAGCCCTGTATCTTTTTGCCTCGAATTTTTTCCCAAAGTAGTTTTTCCGCGTTAGTCTGTTTTTTCTTAATTCACGAGCGCGAGGTTTTAATTTTTGATTGTAGATAAGAATTTTCATAAAATCCATCCCCGACCCCTTCCTTTATAAAGGAAGGGAGCGTGGTATCACCACATTTGTGCACAATAACAAACTGCGCTGCAATACCACATTCCCCTACTTTCTTAAAGGAGGGGCTAGGGGTGGATTTTCATCTTATCAAAAGGATATGAAAAAAAGATGAAAAAATTCTAAAATTTCAAAAAGGCCAACAACTCCTCGATTTTGACCCTCTCCTGCTTCCCTGTATCCCGATCTCGCACAGTCACTCCTGCATCCTTTTCGACGGTATCAAAATCAATAGTGACGCAATACGGTGTACCGATTTCGTCCTGGCGACGGTAGCGCTTGCCGATGTTGCCATTATCGTCGAATTCGACTGCGCCGATTGATTTTTTAAGCATCGCGTAGACTTCTCTCGCCTTTTCAACAAGGACAGGTTTGTTTTTTAAGAGTGGAAAGACGGCGACTTTTACCGGCGCGACGGTTGGCGAGAGCTTGAGGAAGATTCGCTTTTCGCCGCCAACTTCATCTTCGGTGTAAGCATCGGAAAGAACCGCGAGGACGGTCCGATCGACGCCGAACGAAGGCTCGATGCAATGTGGCACGAACCGCGCTTTAGTTTCTTCATCATAATAAGAAAGATCGACATTAGAAGTCGTACTATGGCTCTTCAAATCAAAATCGGTCCGGTACGCAAGACCATACAGCTCTTTGCGGCCAAACGGAAAATCAAATTCAAAATCTATCGTACGTTTTGAATAGTGAGCAAGATTGTCCGGCGCAATCTCAAGTTCGTGGACATGATTTTTATTGAGACCGATTTCTCGCATCAAATCGATCATTTCTTTGCGGAAATGTTCAAACGTCTCCTTCCAGTTGTCGGGGTTGACGAAATACTCAATTTCCATTTGTTCAAACTCACGAGCCCTGAAAGTAAAATCTCGCGGCGCAATCTCATTACGAAAAGCCTTACCGATCTGGGCTAAACCAAAAGGCAACGTCGGATGAAAGGTGTCGAGAATGTTTTTAAAATTGACGAACATACCCTGGGCAGTCTCCGGCCGAAGATATGAAATGGAATTATCATCTTGAGTGGCTCCTACGTGCGTCTTGAACATCATATTAAACTGCTTCTCTTCCCCAAGCTTGCCGCCACATTCCGGACACTTCTTCTTGTCGGTTAAATGATCGGCGCGAAAACGTCGTTTGCACTTCTCGCACTCAACAAGCGGGTCAGAAAAACCGGAAACGTGGCCAGAGGCTTTCCAGACGTTTTGATTCATTAAAATCGCGGCGTCGACGCCGTACATATCCTCGCGATCGGTGACAAATTTTTTCCACCACAGATTTTTTATGTTATTTCGCAAGGCCACACCATACGGGCCGTAATCCCAAGTACCGGCCAAACCGCCGTAAATCTCCGAGCCTTGAAAGATAAAGCCGCGTCGCTTAGCAAGCGAGACGATATGCTCCATAGTTTTATTTTCTTCTGTTTTTTTCACCTTTTTATATTAATTACTGACTTATTCTTTCGTCACCGCTCTTAAATAACGGATCGGTACTCAATCGGGTACTGAGTGCTTCTTTCGTATTTTGTAAAACCGCCCCACTAAAGAGATCGTTGCCTTGAAGAGTGGTTTGTCCGACCAAGTCTGGTACCGAACCGATTTGAGAGACACTTGGCGTGAACGCCACCTGAAAAGCCACCTCCCTCGCCGGTAAACTATACCCG
>CAZYVN010000023.1:0-7345 GCA_964650925.1 uncultured Candidatus Saccharibacteria bacterium | reverse complement strand
AATTGGAACCTAAACCCACTGACGGCTGAAAATTCCATTTTTATTTTTTTCAATCTGCCGGACGATGAAGCTCGTTTTGAGGGTAACCTTTTCGGTATCCATGTAGGCCACAAAGATAATGCCGCAGATTGTGCCCATAAATCCCACTTTATATGCCGTGGTCAGTTCACCTTCGACGCCGTGAGAGATTTTCGTCAAACGCAATCGACGATCTTTGCGGTTAATCATTTGCTGCGAAAGAGCGAATAATTGACTGAGCATCTCTTCTTTAAGCGAGCCTCCGTCGACAAACAGACAGTAGATTTTATCCATAGTATGTGGTGCTTTTTCTGCTGCGAAGAATATCTAATTTAGTACTACTTGTCAAGAATAAATAAAATAGCAAGGCTAAACCTTGCTATGAACACTCGTTACTGCAATTCAACGGTTGCCGAGGGTTTGTCGGTGGGGTCAAACCAGACTCGGACAATGTCGGGATGTTTCGTTAGTCGCTCGGCAATCTTTCGTTCGACTTTTTCCGGTAGATGGAAACCGCGAGCGGTCATGAAGTCCGAGCTCGTGATCGTCCGGACAACGATGGGATATTTGTGAGAGCGATGGTCGCCCTTGATACCTGTCGTTTTGACGGCGATGAGCGCGACGATCACTTGATCAATTTGCTTGGCCAATTTGGCTTCTTTAAGAATCGCCTCGACTTCCGCCGTCGCGAAACGGACGAGCTCGAGACGCTTACGAGTTACCGGGGCGTTGAGAATTCTCAGAAACAGCCCCGGACCAGGAAACGGATTGCGATGTTGAACCGACTCCGGCAAACCAATTACGCGAGCCAAGGCTCTGATCTCGTACTTGAAGAATGCGGATAAGGGGTGAACCTGCCGCAACCATGTCTTCAAGTCGACGTTGTGGTGTTTCTTGATGAGGTCCGCGCCGGTCGCGCCGGACTCAATAAGATCCGGAGCTAATGTGCCTTGAAGCAAAACCTTGGCGCCCTCCTCTTTGGCAACCTCTTCGAGGATCTTGATGTAGAGTTTCGAGAAGATCTTGCGGACCATCTTGAGACTAACTACTCCCGCTAAGGCTTTTTCAAATCTTCGGCGAGCGTTGACCACAATGAGAGGAATGCCCGCATATCGGGCATTCTCGATAACTTCTTCGGGTTCGCCTTTTCGTAATTGGCCGGCGTCGATAAGAACGCCTGTGACATTATGGGCAATGGCAGCCAGCGTTGTCGAGTCGACACCACCACTGAAACCAATAATGGCTTTGTCGGTACCGATACTCCGGGCTATTTTAGCCCGCTTTGTTTTAATGATGTCAGCCGGGAACCAATCTTTTTTGCACCGGCAAATGCCAAACACAAAGTTTTCTAGAATCTTCGAGCCATGTTCCGCGCCTTCCACTTCCGGATGGAATTGGACCGCCCAGATTTTTGCTTTGGGATCGGAAAAAGCTTCGATCACTGTTCCTTCGCGATTGAGAGCGTCAATCTTTGACCCAGGAGGTACCTTTGTGACACTGTCGCCGTGGCTTGACCAGACAGTTTGGCTGTAGGGCAGACCCTGGAACAATATGCTGTCAATTGTGTCAGAGCGGATCTCGATTTCGGTTGACCCATATTCGCTTTTTTCCGGCAGCGATTCAACTTTGCCGCCTCTCTCATCCGCCAACCATTGTTCGCCGAGGCAGATACCGAGAATCGGAATGCCTAGGCGCAAGATTTCCGGAGGCGGCAGCACAGCTTCCGGATCGTTGACGCTGCCGTCACCACCGGAGAGAATAATGCCCTTGGGTTTGTTGACTTTAAGCCAGGCTCGAGCTTTCTTTGGCTCGAAGACGGCTACTCTCACCTTCAGTTCGGCTAACCTTAACGGAAGCAGGAGAGTGGTTTGAGAACGTAAGTCGATAATTAAGATTTGAGGAGCTTTCATATCTTCCCCAACGCTAGCATTAAGCATTGTAATTGTCCATGGTATGATTGAGCCACTATGAAATACATACAAAACCATCGAGCTGACCTAGCTCGACTCGTTACGCGACTTATTATTGGCGGAATCTTTATAACCACCGGCTGGATGAAGGTTTCGACCATGCCGCAGACGCTCGTGTTTTTTCATCAGATGGGATTGCCGCCGATAATTGCCTACATTGTTTCATATTGCGAGCTTGTGGGTGGACCGCTCCTTATTCTTGGGTGCTGGTCGCTCTTGGTTTCGGTCTTCCTTTCTATTATTATGATTGGCGCATTTTTTAGTACTTATTCGTTGGGGTTTCAAACATACGTTTTACCATTGGCAATGCTAACCGGTCTTATCTCTATTCTAGGAAACGGGGCGGGGGAGTATCGTTTGAAATCAAAAAGGTTTAATTAACTCATAAGAAAAATGTCCCGAGCGTAGTCGAGGGACATTTTTCAGACTATAAATTATATACTCGAGAGAAACTAGAATCCAAAGAGGTGGGAGAAAAACTGACCGATGCCGCCGAAGAATCCAAGATGAGGTTTAACTTGGTCGATAATCGATGAAGCGGTGACCGAGCTACCGTTTACCGAGCCTTGGACGATCACATTATCGCCGACTGTTATTGCCGAAGCAGAGACAGTATTTTGACCTTGAACGATCTTCGCTCCGGAAGCATCAATTGTGTACTGAACATTACTCTTGTTGGTAATGGTTATGGTCGAGCCATTTATTGCGGCGACACTGCCGGCAACGATAGGTTGGCCGTTACCGGTAATCGGCGCTGGTGCTCCTTGACCTGGTCCTATGGTACCGCCCATCCGCATCGTCACCCCATCACGAATCATCGTGGCCGTGACGTTGGTACCATTAATGGTTCCCATGACGGCTACGGTATCTCCGACGACGACATTCGATACTGAACCTTGATCCTTATTTTTCATAACCTTGGCGTTACTTGCATCGACGGTGAAAGTAACTGCCGGGGTACTCGTGCTAAAACCTTGGTGACCGGAAACCGTTAACGTTGTACCATTGATCGAGGTTACGGTACCAAAAACTCCTTGACCCATTCTGCCCATCCGACCATAACCATTGCCATTCATGGGGCGATTGTGTCCCCAAGCTGGCGGATGTGCCGGCGTGGATGTGTCCGCGAAAGCCGAGGTTGCCGCTCCTAAACTTACCGCGGCCGCCAACGCTGTCGCTCCAATAAAATAACGTTTTTTCATAATACTTAATGAATTCTAATTTTATAACTTACCATTAATGATAATTGTGGCGGGAAAAGAGACCCCCCGCATCAGTACTACGCTTCTCGGCAAGAAAATGGTGCAGAGGTGGGGTTTAGGGGAGACTAAAGGTGCCGGTAGTGGCTTTGTTAATAGCCGAGGTGATGGTGATAGTACCAGCATGTTTTTCGATTATCTTTTTACTGATGTAAAGACCAAGTCCGGTCTGGTTTGGGGAGAGACTGATGGCATTTTTCGCTCGGAAGAGACGTTCAAAGATGCGTGGCAGGTCTTCTTCCTCTATGCCGATACCATTATCAGTGACCTTTATAACAGCGCCACGCTCCGCCGGTTCAAGCGAGATAGTCACGATTCCTTTTGGTGAATAGCGCAAGGCATTATCGATGATGTTTGTTAAGGCCAGCTTTAATTTTTGCAGGTCGGCTTTGATAAATACCGGTTTTACATTTTCGTAACGAATAGTCATATCTCGATCAACTTCGCCGCGCGTTGTAGATTCGCCGATTATTTTTTTCAATAATTCGTTAAGATCGAGTTCTTGTCGGGCTAACGTCAGACCGGTTACCTTCGAGTCGCTGGCCACAATGAGCTCTCCAATGATTGCCAAGGATTTATCGACGGCTTCAATATTGGGTTTGATGGCGGTTTTTAATTCCGGAGTTAATTGTTGATCCTCGAGGAGGTTGGACAGTGACCATTTAATACCGGAGAGAGGCGTGCGAAGTTGGTGGGAAACAATAGTCAGGAAGTCGTTTTTGATTTCATCGAGCTCGATCAGTTCAACGAATTTACGCTTTGCTTCTTCTTTTTCGTATTTCTGAAGAAGAGTTTCCTTAACCATGTCATACAGATAGTAGGCGGCTACGGCAAAAAGAACGGTTCGGGCGGCGTGTTTAACAATCTCTTGGGCGGAAAGGGATCCCGGGGCGGCTAAAATAAAAAGACCAAAAATAACGGTGATAACGATGCCGACCCACTTGGTTTCTCGGGCGTCGAGATCTGTACCGGCCGTGAGAAGCGGGAAAAAGAAAATGAATATAAACTGGCTGTCGATGCCGCCGGTAATATAGACGAAGGCCACGAAAAAGGCGATCCAGATATAGCGACTGATCGCGTAGTATATTTTTCGTTTTGACATCTCTCGCAGGAGAAAGCAGAAGGCGTGAGCCGCCAGCATTACATACATTAGTTTGGAAATGAGAGCCGGATTTTTGAGAAAGATAAAGTAGTCGGGGTAGGCGGAAATGACAAAGCCAAAAAACCCAATTACCACAATGCCTGAGAATTGGACGAAGTAATAATATTTCCTGAGGCGCAGTGGATCGTCAGGATGCTTGACCATGGGAATATTTTACCACGGGTTTGTTACTGGGTGACGGTAATACTACCGCGCATGCTTGGATGAATGGCGCAGTGGTAAGAGAATGTTCCGATATCTGAAAAGACGCGACTGTATGTCTGGCCCGGCGAAAGCGTCGGACTGGTGAAATCGCTGTTATCGCTCGTGACGGTGTGAGGGACGGAGTCGTTGTTGGTCCAGGTAACAGTGGCGCCTTTTTGTACAATGATTGAGCTAAAATTAAAAGCCATGTTGGCAATTGATACGTTTGCTGGAGCGGCTGAAACTGGCTGGATTGTCGGAGAAGTATGTTCGGTTGGAGTGATGGTTGTCGTTTGGATTGTTGTGGTTGGCTGCCCATACCAATAGAAAATAGTACCACCTACTATAATCACTACAATAATAATTAATACAATGCTTAGTGTTTTCATATTAATAAGTATAGCACCAAGATTTTTTATTAAAAAATGGTATAATCGCCATATGAAAAAATGGTTTACGACAAACGCCCTCTATATCGCCTGGACTCAAGCCGTTATTGCCTTGCTTGGCAGCCTTTTCTTTAGTGAAATTCTTAAGATTCTACCATGTGTTCTTTGTTGGTACCAGAGAATATGTATTTATCCGCTGGTGATTATCATCGCTGTCGGCATTATTCGTAAAAGCCGCGACCTGCATTGGTATGTGTTGCCGTTCTCGATCATCGGCTTAGGTATTTCTTTTTATCACAATCTCCTTTATTACGGAATTGTCCCCGAAACATTGGCGCCCTGCAGTGCGGGTGTCTCATGCGTGACGAAATCCATTCAACTGTGGAGTTTTGTAACCATTCCATTCTTGAGCTTCTGGGCTTTTGCCATCATTACATTTTGCATGGTACTATATATAAAAAGCTTAAAGACTCATCAATGAATCAAGAAATAAAAACATTATTAACGTTAGGAATTGTCTGCGTGATTCTCATTCTAGGTGCGGCTCTATTTCATAGCAAAAATCCGGGCTCATCGCCCGCGGTTTCAATTTCTAATGCTACCACCACAGACATGACTCTGTTTGTTCGTCCCGATAGTGAAAAGATTGATGATCCGGCAGCAAAAGTTACCATCGATGAATTCGCGGATTACGAATGTCCGTTTTGTAAGCAGATTAATCCGGGCTTAAATGCTCTCCTTGCTCAATATAAAGGCAAAATCCGTTTTATCTACCGTAATTTTCCGTTACCTCAACATCAGTACGCTTTTGCGGCGGCAGAAGTGGCTGAAGCGGCAGGCGATCAAGGAAAGTTTTGGCAAATGCACGACCTTTTATTTAGTCGACAGGACGAATGGATTAATTCTCAATCACCCGAGAGTTTATTCATCGGCTACGCTCAAGAACTTGGTTTGAATAAAGATCAATTTACTCAAGCCCTTACTTCAGAAAAATATAAAGCTAAAATAACCCGAGATGTTGCCGACGGTAACGCTCTTGGAGTCGATGCGACGCCAACCTTCTACGTTGACGGCATAACCGACGTCGGCGGCCAACATCTCCAAGCGCTCATCGAAAAAGAATTGCAGAAATAACTAAAATGGACCAGCCTTATTAGGACTGGAGGGTGGAATAGCTTGGCCGCAATCCCACATCTCGACGATTTTTCCGACAGTATTAAAACGAAAAAGGTGGACGACGATCATTCCCGGTTCGTCCGCTTTCATCACAAGGTGAGAATGGGTAATGACTAAATCATCCTCCTCGAGAATGTGTTTGATGTTAAATTGCTTGTCGGGAAATCGGGCATGATTTTCTTTCATGGCTTCGCGTAAAACTGGAAAGCCTGCTGGGTAGTAGGGATTGTGGTGCGAGCCGTTTAGGTCGACGTATTTTTCATACGCTTCATCAATCTTGCCCGCAATGACCATCTTAAGAAATTCGGTTACCGATTGTTTATTTTTCATGTAATCATTATAGCAAATAGTATATTTTTAAAATCGCGATATAATAAAACCATGTGTTACTACGGCTCGCAATTTCCAAAAGGAGTGAAAAAAGACCAAGGTCATTTTAACCTCATGTCCGATCTTCATACCCTCGTTCGCGACGCTCAGCAAAATCTTTTTTACGGCGATGAGGGCAAAAAACAACTGGTCGTCCACCTTACCAGACTGGTTGATAATGTAAAAAGAGGAGAATACCAGAGTGAAGGAAAATAAAAAATATCAAGGTTTAACCTTGATATCTTAGTTGGCTTATTTTACTTCGCAATTCACCATCCACTCGACACCATACTTGTCGGTTACCACTCCGAAAATCGCTTCCCAGAAAACCTTATCAATCGGCATAAAAACTTCTCCGCCGGCAGAAAGCTTGGCAAAGATCGTGCGAGCCTCTTCTTCTTTGTCGCAATTGATACTAATAGCGATGTTATCGCCAACGACTGCTTTGTCGCGCATCATGTCGGAGGCGAAAATGGGAGTCGTACCGGTTTTGAGGGTGGCATGCATGATCTTGTCGTGACTTTCTTTCGGCATGTCTTTGGCCATAGGAGATTCGCCGACGGTTTGGAAACTAAGCTCGCCACCGAGACAATCTTTATAAAACGTCATCGCTTCGCGACATTTATTATCATTGAATCTAAGATACGGATTGATGTTTAACATATGTAAAATTAATTAACTATATCTCCAGTATATCCAATTTTTCAAACTTTGGCATTAAAAAACCACCCCTCGATTACACTCGGGGTGGTTGATCTTTTAAGATTGGGGAGGACGAATGGCCACAATCCGATCTTTCATGTGCTTTGGATCACGACT
>CAZYVN010000022.1:0-7369 GCA_964650925.1 uncultured Candidatus Saccharibacteria bacterium | reverse complement strand
AAAAAGAAGAGAGACTCTTTGATTTAATTGGTGGCTAATTTAGGGATTACCCTATAATAAAACGGCGAAAAACAAACTATTAATCAGCAAAAAACCGCTTTCATGCGGTGTTTTTGACTTCAACCTTACCAGTACCAAAATTATATTCTTACATATTCCAAGAGTCAAATATTTCATAATCGTATGGACATGACGGTTTTTTTATTTACTTACTGATTATAAACACTCATCGCACGTTCTTTACTGTCGAGAATAATGGTTTCGAGAGCTTCGGAGATTTTTTTCATGACTTTTTTGAGAGTATCGAGTTCGGCCTTTTTAAATTGACCAAGGATGAGTTTTTCAACCTCGGCGGCGCCGTGCGGCATTTTCAGTTTACCCGAAGGGCTGGCCGGACAGATACCAACCCTTACGCGGATAAAAGCTTCGGTTTTTAGAGCTTTGATTATAGATTCGACACCGTTATGGCCGCCTGAGCTGCGATTGAAGGAGATTTTAAAAGCTCCGACCGGAAAATTGAAATCATCATGCACAACAATGAGCTCCCCGACCTTTTTATCTGTTATCTTCAGAGGCGCAACGGCTGAACCCGACTTGTTCATAAAGGTGTTTGGTGTAATCAACGTCACTTTTTCTTTTTTAACACTACCCTTGGTCACCTCGGCGTTCAATTTTTTATCCATTACAAAATCCGGTGCGCCGATGTTTTTAGCAATAGCTTGCACCGCCATTCTCCCCGTATTATGCCGAGTTAGTTCATACTCTTCTCCCGGATTTCCTAATCCAACGACATACCACATGATTGACATATTGTACTACAAAAGCTCAAACATAGTAAAATCAGCCTACGACACGCCAATTTCCCTTGCGTCAACGAGCCTCTTTGTACTAAAATTTGAGGAACATGGAATCATCTCCTCTTTCATCACCACCTTCAAAAAAACAGCTCTTCAAAGATATCGTCAATTACACCGTTCTCGCCCTCCTCATCGTCATTCCGATCAGATTTTTCATCGCCCAACCCTTCGTAGTGAGCGGTGAGTCGATGGTGCCAACCTTTAATGACGGCAACTACCTCATCGTCGACGAGATTTCCTACCGTTTCGAAACTCCAAAGCGCGGCGACATCGTCGTCTTTAAATTTCCCAGCGATGAAAAACGTTATCTCATAAAGCGAGTTATTGGATTGCCGGGCGAAACGGTTGACATCAAGGATGGTCGGATTTTTATCAAAAACAAAGAACATCCAAACAGCTTCGAGCTTACCGAGCCCTACCTTGATCCAAAACGCAACCTCCTTTACGGAAACCAAACCACCACTCTTACCAATAATCAATACTTCGTCATGGGAGATAACCGCGTAGCGAGCTCCGATTCAAGAATTTGGGGGCCATTGCCCAAGGATTTGATTGTCGGTCGGCCGTTTCTCAGACTTTTCCCGATTACCGCCGTCAGCGCTTTTCCGGGCGCCTACAATAATTACCTACAATAATTATGTTGCTTATGCCAACCAAAACCGCCAAAACCAAAAAGACTATCCGGGTTACTCCAAAACTTGAGAAAAAAGAACCCAAAAAGGAGACTGTCTTAACTTTTAACGACCTTGACCTCTCCGGTGAAATTGCTTTTTATTATGGTTTTGCCCCTACCGAAACACCTGAAATTAAAAGAGTTGACATCGAAAATGCTCGAAGTCTTATAGAAGGTGACGTTATTGAGGATGAGGGTGATGAAAAACACTCTCTTTTACCTCTTCATGTCGAAGAGAAAGTGGCCATCCTGCGAACGTATCAAGAAAAAAACATGGCCATTCTCCCCCAGCCGGTCATGCTCTATTTTAAAGGACCGTTTAAAAACACGGTTTCCAAGAAAACGTCGCCCGGCCAGCGTTACTGCGACCTGGAGATTGTCGGTAGTACCAAAAGTATTTCTGAAGCCATTCTCATCCAGACTGCCCTTATTATCCTTGCTCAAGAAGGTTACACCGATGTCTGCGTCGAAATAAACAGTATGGGCGACAAAGATTCACTGGCTCGTTTCAGTCGCGAGCTTAATAATTATTGCCGTAAAAATATCGAGGATATTCCGGCCCATTGCCGACAAGCTATAAAAAAAGACGTTTTTGAATTACTCAACTGCACCAACGAAAAATGTCATGAATTTAAAGAAGCGGCGCCAAAATCCATCAGTTACCTTTCAGAAGCCAGTCGCGAGCATTTCAAAGAAGTCCTCGAATACCTCGAAGCTCTCAACATTCCCTACCGAATCAACAACAACCTCTTCGGCAATAAAAAATACTGCTCCGAAACCATTTTCGAAATTATCTCAACCGACGAAACCAAGCCAAAGCATGAACGAACGCTCGCCCTCGGCGTCCGCTACGATGGTCTTTCAAAAAGAATCGGCTTCAAACGCGAAGTCGGCGGCGTCGGCATTTCTCTTTTGATTAAACGCGAAAAAACCGACAAAAAAAGAGTCGTCAAAATCAAAAAACCGACCATTTACTTTATCCAGCTCGGCTTTGAAGCAAAATGCCACAGTCTACAAGTGATCGAGATGCTTCGGTTGGCCAAAATTCCGCTCTATCAATCATTAGGCAAGGATAAGATGGTCGCCCAAGTCGGTGTTGCCGAAAAATTAAAAATCAGCCATACTCTCCTTATGGGTAAAAAAGAGGCCATGGAACAATCGATCATAGTCAGAGACATGGTCAGTCGTTGCCAGGAAACAGTGCCTCTTGCCGACCTCATCAATCACCTTAAGAAAACCAAGGTTTAAAGCCTGGAATTTCATGAAGAAGGTATTATTCTCAAACATCTCCAATAGACGTCTCTATACTCTCGGGGCGATAGTGAGCCTGGTTATTCTAGGCAGTTTTGCCGCCTATCGTTATTGGTTATTGAGCGACGAAAACACCCTCCAACAACAAAACCTCAAATCCACAGAACAATTCATAGCCTTAATCGAAAAGGAATTGGCCGAAGCTAAAGATCAAAACAACCAGCTTGGAACGCAACTAAACGGCAGCAAAGAAGAGGCGGCCACAGCCGAACAAGAAGTGGCTAAAAGTAACGAGACGATCAACACTCTCCAGAAACTGACGAGTACCGATCCCGAACTTCTCAAAAAATATTCAAAAGTGTATTTTCTTAATGAAAATTATACCCCGCCGCGCCTGATCGATATTCCATCAATTTACCTGTATGAAAAAAATAAATCGCTCCAATTCCATGAAGATGCTTGGCCCTATTTGGAAAAAATGTTAAACGCGGCGCGAATAGCCAATGCACCAATGCAGATTGCCTCGGCTTACCGATCGTTTGGCACCCAAGCCGCTCTTAAATCGAGCTATCGCGTCGTCTATGGTGCGGGCACGGCTAATCAATTTTCAGCCGACCAGGGCTATTCGGAACATCAATTAGGAACAGCGGTTGATTTAACCGCTTCTAGTACCGTGCCTTTTTCAGCCTTTGAAAAAACGACTGCTTACAACTGGCTCAACGATAATGCCTACCAATACGGTTTCGTCCTTTCATATCCAAAAGATAACAAGTACTACGTTTTCGAACCATGGCATTGGCGTTTTGTCGGAGTGGCTTTAGCTCAAAAGTTGCATGATGAAAACAAACAATTCTACGACCTCGACCAGCGCGAAATTGACCGGTATCTTATCAACATCTTTGATTAAATATGAAATCCCGCCCCTCAAAAAACACTTCGTGGAATAATGTCGCCGGCTGGTATGACGAGCTTTTGGAACATTCCAAAGACACCTATCAAGAAAAAGTTATTCTGCCCAACCTTCTGCGCATTGTTGATCCCAAAAAAGATACGGTTATTCTCGACAATGCCTGCGGTCAAGGTTATTTTTCAAGAGCTTTCTTTGAGAAAGGCTCCCGAGTGATTGGCCGAGACCTTTCGCCATCACTTATCGAGATCGCTCGAAAACGCTCGGCTAAAGAAATCGATTTTAAAGTGAGTGCCGCTCACGATCTTGCCGACATGGCATCAGAGAGTATCGACGTAATTACCATCATTCTGGCTTTACAAAATATTAAGGATATTAATGAGGTGTTTACAGAATCAGCCAGAGTTCTCAAAAAATCCGGTCGGCTGGTTATGGTTATTAATCATCCATCTTTTCGCCAACCTTCCCGCTCGAGTTGGCAGTGGGATACAAAAACCAACCAACAATACCGACGAATAGACGCTTACATGTCAGAATATGAAAGTTCGATTGATATGACCCCGGGTGAAAAACGCCCCGACAGAAAAACTTCAACCACTTCTTTCCATCGGCCGCTCCAAGTCTACATTAAAGCCCTCAACAAGGCTGGTTTTTTGGTAAGTCGTCTCGAAGAATGGATCTCGCATAAAACCAGCGAACAAGGTCCCCGGGCAACCGAAGAAGATCGACTCCGCAAAGAAATTCCGCTCTTTCTCTGTATTGAAAGCCGAAAGTAAAAGTGGTACAATCAGTTTCAACATATCATCATGGGGTCAAATAAATTGATTTGGGGAGGAATGCTTATCGGGTCAGCTTTGGGCGGCTTCTTGCCAACCCTCTGGGGCGCCGGTGAATTCTCAATGTCGTCGGTTCTATTGACCGCGGTCGGCGGTTTCTTTGGCATCTGGGCCGGCTACAAACTCAGTAATTATTAAAAGAGGCGATGAAAAAGAAAATCCTGCAATCCTTACTCTGTCTCATCATCTTCGCCCTCGGAGCAATTGCGGGTTGGTACGGCGAGATAAAATATAGCGCCTCGTTACCTTCCCGCCTCCTTGAAATAAGAGAAGTGAGCGGTAATTACAAATTCATTCACCCCCTTCTTTACGTCGACAGTCGTCGGGAAGCACCGGAGTATGGTTCTCTCAAGAAAAATTTAAATGATTACATTATGAGCATTACAAATCAACAAAAAGCCAATTCCGTATCGGTTTACTTCCGTGACCTCAACAGTGGCCGCTGGACCGGTATTGGTGCCGATACTACCTATGAGCCTTCAAGCATGCTCAAAGTCCTGGTTATGATGGCCTACCTTCGCGAAGCCGACCAAAATCCAAGCCTGCTTTTAAAAGATCTCTACTATAAACAGACCGACGATCCCGGACAATATTACAAACCGGCCCAAGTCCTCACAACCGGCTATCATCAGGTTGGCCAACTCATCGAGGCGATGATCGTTAATTCCGACAACACCGCCGCCTTCGCTCTCAATGAGAATAATAAAAACGGTTTTGAAGCGGTTTATAAAGATCTCCAGTTGCCATATGCTCCAAGTGGCCAACTGACTGATTTCATGTCCCCAAAGGCTTACTCGACGCTTTTCCGATCACTTTATAATTCGACTCTGCTATCACGCAACATGTCGGAACAAGCCCTGCAGCTATTGACACTGACTAATTTTAGTAAAGGCCTTGTCGCCGGACTGCCTAAAGATGTTACGGTAGCTCACAAATTCGGCGAGCATACCGACGCCTTGACCGACGGCACCGTCGTTTCAAGAGAACTTCATGATTGTGGCATCATTTACTATAAAGTCAATCCTTACTTCCTCTGCGTGATGACCAAGGGTAAAGACTTCCCTTCACTTGAAAATATTATCTCGACGATTTCTCAGAAGACCTACGAAACAGTTTCTTCAGACGAAAGCCTTTCTCAATAGACAAGGCAGGTAAGAAAAAGGATTCTTGTACGTCCTTTATGGTAGAGCTGACGGTGTTCCCATTATTATTTTCATACTAATCACCATGATAACGCGTCGCAGTCGTCGTTATCTGTATAGTATTTTGGTCGCCCTTATCGTTATAAATAGTGCCGAGATCGTAGCCTACGCCGATGATGCTTCGAGTACTCCTGCTCAAACAACCGGCAGCTTAATTGTTATCACCCATCCGGTAAATAGCAGTTCGAGTCATTTTTTAGCGGGAGATTTTACGCAAACCGTGACCGGCAATCAGGCTACTCCGGCTAGCTTTTACGGCAATGAATCTGGTGTAACCGTCACCCTTGGTGCCGGAAATTACAGCGTTTCTCAAGCTATCCAACAAGGCATCACTACTTCGTTTAGCGCGGATTGCAACGGTACGATTGCCGGCGGCGAAACCAAAACCTGCGTCATTACCAACACTTGCGATCTCGTCGCTGCCACAGCCGATACTCCGGCGCCTCTTCCTTCGACGCCCACCGGGCCTACCCCTACCCCAAGTCCTAGTCCAATCTCGACTCCCAATCCTGTTATTTCTTCAGCCACTCCATCACCAAGCCCAAGTTCAAGTCCCAGTCCGAATCCCAGCCCAAGCCCGAGTCCTAGTGGCGGTGGGGGTGGAGGTGGAAAGTATGCGCCACCGGTAACCCAGGCACCGGTGGTTTCTTCACCGGGCCAAGTACTTGCGGCCCGTACCGGCCCCGCCCCTTCGATTCCCAACATTCCCCGAACCGGCCGAGATGAAGAACCTCTCTTTTTAATCAATGAAATTATTCTCACCTTACTTTTGACTGCGACATTGGGATACGCTAGGATAAAAATATGAAAAGGTTTCTGATGTTCTCATCATTAGCAATCTTGCTCATCCTTCTTGGAGTCGACGTTTATTATATTTCTGATCGGATTAAGAATGACCGGATTAAAGCGATCGTCATTCAGAAAGAAGCGCCGCCGACCCGGCAAGTAACTTTCGTGCCCACAAAAATTATCATCCCCGCTCTTTCACTCGAAGCCGATGTTGAACCAGAAGGCGTCACCAAGGCCGGTAACATGGACGTACCCGCCAACTGGAATAAAACCGGCTGGTATGCTCTTGGCTACCACCCGGGAGAAAACGGTAACGCCGTCATTGCCGGCCATGTCGACAATAATCTCGGTCTGCCCGCCGTTTTCTATTACATAAAAGATTTGAAACCCGGAAACGAAATCATTCTACTCGACAAGAATGGAAACAAGCAGACCTTCGCGGTTGACACGAGTGAAGCAGTGAGCGTTGTTCATCCTCCGCTCGAACGGATCTTTGGACCAAGCGACGCTCCACATTTAAACCTTATCACCTGCACCGGCCCATGGAATAAAAAAACCCGCAGTTACGATGAGCGAATGGTTGTCTACAGCACCCTTAAGCGGCTGGTGTCACTTTCTTCTTTGTAATAGCTGGTTTCTTCGGTTTTGGCGGAACGATAATTTTAACTTTTGATGTTAGAGAATTCTTCCGTAAACCAAGGTGATTAGTGGAAGCTCCCAAGACGGCACTCTTGGATGACGAGGGAACGCTAGCCGCTATGGGTTCCGTCGCCACCGGGGTGGTTTTAGCGAGATGAACGTTTCGCGGCGCACCAAAAAGCTGGACCACATAGACCGTCGGATGGCCTTGATAG
>CAZYVN010000021.1:0-7567 GCA_964650925.1 uncultured Candidatus Saccharibacteria bacterium | reverse complement strand
AAAAGAAGTGCAAAGATGGGGAAACCCTCTTTGTCGACAATTTTTCGTTTGCTGTTCCAAAGGCCAAGGATGCTCGAGCCGGTCTTTCAATGTTGGGTAAAATAAAAGGGTATGAAAAGATTGCTTCGAAACGCGCAAATGCTGCTTTTATCGGGGTAGATAAGTCGAGTCTCGCTCTTGAAAAAAGCTTCAGCAATTTTGGTAATGTTCATGTCACCGAACTTCGCAATATTAATCCGGTGAGTGCTCTTGCTTACAAGTTCGTCATCATTGCTAACCCGAAAGAATCACTTAAAACGATAGAAAATAAAATATAATACCATGACGACTAATCCAATTATCAAACCAAGAGCAACCGAAAAGGCCGGTATGCAAGCGGAAAACGCTAATGTGTACACTTTTGAAGTTGCTCCTAACTCAACCAAGGGTCAGATCAAGCATTCTGTAACCACTCTTTACAAAGTAATCCCGACAAAAATTCGGATTATAAATCACCCAAGCAAGAATGTCTTCGTCAGAGGTAAAAATGGCAGCGTGCCCGGCTTTAAAAAGGCCTTGGTTTACCTAAAGGAAGGGGATAAGATCGCATTTATATAACTATCATGAAACGATACAAACCGACATCACCGTCTCGCCGCCACATGAGCAATATCGATTATCGAAACGTGCTCTCTACAGGCACGCCTTTTAAAGGTCTCACTCACGGCTTTAAGCGAAATGTGGGTCGCAATCACCACGGCCGAATCACCACTCGACACAAGGGTGCAGGACACAAGCGACTGTATCGAGAGGTTGATTTTAGCTACGATAAATTTGATATTCCGGCAATCGTTTCATCAATCGAGTATGATCCAAACCGTACAGCCTTTATTGCCTTGGTTACGTATAAAGACGGTGAAAAGCGCTATGTTGTAGCTCCAAAGTCATTTAAGCCGGGGGATAGCTTCACCGTTTCCGAAAATGCGCCTATCGTAACTGGTAACCGTCTGCCGCTTAAGAGAATCCCTGTCGGTACTTTCGTGTATAACATTGAGCTTAAACCTCGCGGCGGGGCTAAGATCATCCGATCAGCCGGAGTTTTTGCTGAAGTTATTGCTCAAGATTCAGGCTACACGCATCTCAAAATGCCTTCGACTGAAGTTCGAAAGATCCCGGACAATGCTTGGGCTTGTGTTGGCGAAGTTTCAAATGAAGAATCGTGGCTTGAAAACATTGGTAAAGCCGGCCGAAGCCGACGGCTCGGTATTCGTCCAACAGTCCGTGGTAGTGCTCAAAACCCAGTTGACCATCCATACGGAGGAGGAGAAGGTCGTCAGCCTCGAGGTATCAAGCGGGCCAAGACTCGTTGGGGCAAGCCTGTCGGTAAAGGTCAGAAATCCCGGACACCGAAGAAATACTCCAATCTCCACATTGTCTCTCGCCGAAAAGTCGGAAAAAACAAAGCTTAAAATAAAAAAACCGGCTCGAGTGAGCCGGTTTTGCGTTGCTATTCTTTTCTTTTACGCCATCGCATAGCAGCAATGGTGCAGGGAAGTCCAAACAAAATAAACCAGCCGGTAAATGCAATCAGAACATAAAGTATAGAGCTGGCTAGCCATTTATGTGAGCTTCCCCAGTGGACGAAAATGTGCCCAAAGGTCGTCCATTTAAGAATCGGCAGCCAAACGCCTATACCGATGACAAGCATTATGCAAGCGAAGATGAAAGAACTAATAATCATACGTAACCTCCGTGCTTGATGATATTATACTTCGAGAATAAAATCTATCCCCTGCCTGCGCCCCGCCTGCGCGGGCAGGAGGCAGGGGTGAGGGGGATCTTGAGTATTAAACACTGATTTGACTTTAAAACTGCTTCTGCTAATATAAGGACTCGAGCTCGTAGAGAGCTTTTTTGAATACAGCCAAGAAAAAAGTAGAAAAAATGACACGAAGCCTCAAAAAAGGTCCTTATGTGGACGAAAAATTATTGAAGAAGATTGCCGGAAAGAAGCCGACTGAGACCGGGGTTATTAAAACATGGGCTCGCCGAAGCCAAATCGCGCCGGAAATGGTCGGTTTCATTTTTGGAGTTCACAACGGAAAGGATCATATTGAAGTGCTGGTGAGCGAAGAAATGGTCGGACATCGCCTTGGTGAATTTTCACACACCCGTAAGTTTACTCGCCACGGCGGTAAAATGCAGAAGGAGCTTGAGATGAAGAAGAAAGAAGCTGAAATTGCAGCGGCTAAAACCGCCAAGGCTGAAGCTCCAGCTAAAAAATAACCCCTATGATCACCGCATCACTCAACAACTACCGACAGTCTCCGCGCAAGGTGCGGTTAGTCGCAAATAGTATCAAAGGCAAAAAAGTTGCCGATGCTCTTACGACATTAAAATTTTTAACTAAGCGTGCTTCAAGCCCGATTGCGCGCTTGGTCAGTTCGGCTGCGGCAAACGCCAAGAATAATCATAATTTAAATATTGAAAATCTCATTGTAAAAGAGATGCGTGTCGATGGCGGGGCGGTGCTCAAGCGTCGCATGCCTCGAGCTCGAGGTATGGCTTATCAGATCAAAAAGCGCACCAGTCACATCATTATCGTTCTTGATGAAGCGCCAGCCGCAAAAGGTAAAGCAAAATCAAAATAACTATCATGTCACACTCAGTCCACCCATATTCACATAGACTAGGCGTCATCAGAGACTGGAAGTCTCGCTGGTTTGCCATGAACAAAAACTATCGACAAGCCCTTAAAGCCGATCTCATTATTCGTGAATACCTCGTCAAAAAACTTCGTGGAATGTATGTTAGTCAGATTGAGATTGAACGAAGCCAAAAAACTCTTCGGGTCATTATTAAAACTTCACGTCCGGGTATGATTATTGGCCGAAACGGCGATGGGGCGGTCAAACTTCGAGAAAGCATCATTGCTCTTTTAGCAAAGCGGGGTGTAGCGGCTACTCAGGAACTTAAACTCGATATTGAGGAGGTTCGAAACCCGGAAGGAAACGCAGCGATTGTTTCGCAAATGGTAGCGGAAGGTCTCGAGAAACGTCTGCCGTTTCGTCGAGTACTCAAGCAGACTATTGAAAAGGTTATGGCTAGCCGAGAAGTGCTGGGTGCCAAAATCAAGATTGGCGGACGCCTCGGCGGTGCGGAAATGGCTAGAAACGAAGACCTTAAAAAGGGTAGAATTCCTCTTCAGACTCTTAGGGCCGATATTGATTATGCTCGAGAGAAAGCTCACATGTCTTACGGTGATATCGGCATAAAAGTCTGGATCTATCGGGGAGATATCTTTAAAAAAGATATTAAGAAAACCAATTAATAATTACCCATTACTAATAAAAAACCATGCTATTTCCTAAAAAAGTAAAATTCAGAAAACAGTTTACCGGCCGAAAGCATCCACTCAAGGATGCTCGAGCTGAGACGCGAGGCATTACGCTCGCCTTTGGTTCTTTTGGCTTGAAAGCAACATCACCTCATCGTGTGACCTCAAACCAGATCGAGGCGGCCCGAAAGGTTCTCGCTCGCTATGCCGCTAAGAATGGTAAAGTTTGGATCCGAATCTTTCCGGACAAGCCTTTTACCAGCAAACCGGCTGAAGTGAAGATGGGAAAGGGTAAGGGAGACCCGGTGGGGTTCGTTTTTCCGGTAAAAGCCGGTCGGGTACTTTTTGAGGTTGATGGTATTGCTGAAGTCGATGCTCGAGAAGCCCTCCGAAAAGCCGGCACCAAGCTACCTGTCACCACTCGAGTGATCAGCCGCCAAATTGCTTAATATTTAAAAATATGTCAGAGTTACAAGGCAAAACAATTAAAGAGCTTGAGACGATGGTTGAGCAGAAACGCGAAGCTCTCAGGGTATTTCGTTTCGGCGCTGCCGGCTCGAAGAGCAAGAATGTCAAAGAGGGTGCCAATTACCGAAAAGAAATTGCTCGACTGCTGACCGAAATAAACAGCAAGAAAACTAATTAATTATGGAAAAAAATACTCCACAAAAGCATACCGAATCACGCCGAAAAGTTTTCAGCGGTATTGTCGCTTCGGATAAAATGAAAGACACAGTCGTTGTCGTCGTCGAACGATACACCAAGCACCCTCAATACGCTAAATTCATCAAATCAAACAAGCGTTTCAAGGCTCATGACGCCGGCAATACCAAAAAAGTCGGGGAGAAGGTCACTATCGAAGAGTGCGCGCCAATTTCAAAAGACAAGCATTTCCGTATAATTTCTAATTAATTATCATGATTCAACCTCGCTCAATAGTACGAATATCGGATAATTGCGGTGCCAAGGTCGGCAGAATTTTCAAAGTGCTCGGCAGTTCGAAAAAGCGATACGCCGGTATTGGTGATGTTGTTGTGCTTTCGGTTCAGAAAGCCGAGCCACGAAAGACAGTGAAGAAGAAAGACGTCCTTCAGGCAGTGGTTGTTCGTCAGACTAGAGCTTACCGACGCAATGATGGATCATACATTCGTTTTGATGAAAATGCCGTGGTTATTCTCGAAAAAGGCAAGAAAGAACCCTTGGCTGGGCGTGTTTTTGGTCCGATTCCTCGAGAGATCGCCGAGAAAGGCTTTCAAACGATTGCTTCGAGAGCGCCTGAAATAGTTTAAAACAAACATATGCATGTAAAAAAAGACGACAATGTAATAGTGCTAACAGGTAAAGACAAGGGTAAAACGGGTAAAATTGTCCGAGCTTTTCCAGCGGAAAACAAAGTTGTCATTGCCGGCGTAAATGTAAAGAAGAAGCACCAGAGAGCTCGCAGCGGCGGCACAAAGGGTCAAATCATCGACAAACCCATGCCAATCGATGCTTCAAATGTCCGTCTAGCGAAGTAATATACCAATCATGAAATCGATTAAAGAAAAATCACAAACAGCATTTACCAACCTCAAAGAAAAATTTGGGTACATTAACGTCATGCAAGCGCCGAAGCTCGTCAAGGTCGTCGTTTCAAGCGGTACCGGTTCGATTAAGGATAAGAAAAAGATGGAATTGATCGGCAATCGTTTAACCAAAATTACCGGTCAAAAGCCGGCTGTAAAGGGGAGAAAGAAATCAGTGGCGGCTTTTAAGGTTCGCCAAGGAGACCCGGTTTGCTACCAAGTTACCCTCCGTGGTGCCCGAATGTATGATTTTCTTGATCGTTTGGTCAATATTGCCCTACCTCGAACCCGTGACTTCCGTGGTATTTCGGTAAAAGCAATCGATGCGATGGGCAACTACACCCTCGGTATCCGCGAACACACTATTTTTCCGGAGACCAGCGATGAAGAACTCAAAGATGTCTTTGGCCTAGCGGTCACCATTGTCACCACCTCCCAGGATAAAAAAGCCACTCACGCCTTCCTCGAACTCCTCGGCTTCCCATTTAAAAAAGAAGAAGTGAAGAAGAAGTAACCTCACCCCGCCGCTGCGCGAGCGACCCTCTCCTTAGTCTAGGAGAGGGTAAACAAAAAAACCGCAATGGCGGTTTTTTTGTTGAAAACTACTTTCGTGGTTCTGGTCCCTTCTAGTCAGTAGTTAAAGTATATTCTTAGTAAAAAAGAAAGTCAAATTAAATAGTGGAGGTGACGGGAGTCGGACCCGCAGTTCCCATTTGACTAGAAGGGAACCTAAACCACTTAGCACCCCCACTGGATGAAATGACCATCCATATGGTTGATCATACACAAAGTAAATGAAGAAAAAATGAAGAAAAGATAAAGAAAATATAAAATTTTGTTGCGGTGGAAGGGGTGATGAAAACGATAGACAAAAGAGAGATAGGCAGGTATGATGGGTGAAATAGTTTTTTTACACAATCACGAAAAAGAAAGGTTTAGGATGACATTCAAAGAAAAACTGGGTTTGAAGTGGAAGGAAGAAAAATACCTCTGTCCGGAGCTCGTTATGACGCCGGGCATGAAGGTAACACGGACGCAGGCTGAAATGTTTACCGGCTACGTGAGGATCATTGACACGACGCTTGAGCATGTCTGCGCGTACACGATTGATACGTACACGTGCATAGGTAAGCTTAATGAAGATTTACTTAAGGAGATAATAGATTATATCCGTTCGCTCGATCCAGGCATGCCGGTCATTCTTAAGTGTATTCCATTTCGCCCGAAAGAAAATACGGAAGCCTTTGACATCGAAGCAGCACTAACGGGTTTGGACGCCGACGCCATTATTCCTTCGTGCGACTGGACGGAGGATTTTCTCGCGCCATTAGTTCAAAAATCGGACAAGGGCTTCATCATGCCTCTGACAAAATGGGATGATCAAGACTTTCTCGTCTACGACACCGACCTCGTCGAGCTTTCTGCCGCCGAAGCCGCAACCGTCAAGGGTTTTGAGGTTTTAAAAACCGCCAAAAGCATTGATGACAGAAAGCCTTACTTCATCAGATGCTTCCAAGAAAAAGCCATCACGATCGACCGTACCTTAAACACCCACAAAAATTGCGGAATCGTTCTCGAATCAAGAGGAAATCAGCGAAAAACATTGATGGAATTAAAATCAGGCTGCCCCTCGCTCCTTATCTATACCCAAACTTCAAAATCATTGCAGGAAAGTATTTCCGCCGGCGATTTGATGGGAGATATCCCCGAGCTTATCTTCAGCCGGCGCATCCCGGTTCCTGTCTCAAGTGAATTGCTTTGTCGATGTATCGAATTGGGAGACGAAATCGCCAGAGAGATCAAAGAGGCGAGAGAAGGTACTACTCGCTTGGGACTCGTCCTCGACAACGGGTAAGTCTCACGCGTTTTTGGTTCCTTTACTTTAATAGAGATAATCTTCAAAAACCCCGCTTCGGCTGGGTTTTTTCATACCTCGACGAATGATTTCTACTATTGACAAGTCTACATTTTTCTGCTAACTTCAGGAAAGAAAAGGGTCTTTGAAAGTATATGCAAAAGAAGCGTATCACCCGAAAGTGTCTATCTCAAAAACAAAAAAAGAAAGTGAAATATGCCACCAATACCACAGGGCGGAAGCCAAGCGGGCGTCTCTGACGAACTGCTTGCAACACTAAAACTTGATACCAATCAGGCGCTTGGTCGCGTCGAGCAGGGTCCGGTTGATGTTCTCAGCCGGATGTCCGAACTTGAGAAGCAAATGAACGAAGCTGTTGCCATCAAAGAACCTGAAAAGCGGGATGTCCGCATGAAGGTCTTGCAGGCAAGCTTCGAGAAGCTGCGCAGCGAAGTTCAGCAAGAAGAGAAAGATCTCGGTCAGGCCGTTCTCGGCCTCACCACGCTCTTTAACGAATTCGGAAAAGAATACGACTCGTTACAAAACCCGAATCCAGAAGAATTGGCCATTGTTGACGGCGCTAAGAAGCGACTTGAACAAGCCAAGAGTGATCTCGTCAGTGCGCAAGCGCGCGGGTTTCTGGGTTCGCTCTTCGGAGCAAAGGAGAAAGCTATTCTCAGAGCTCAACAAGCGATTCAAACCGCTGAAACCGGCATCGCCGAAGCGGAGCAGCGCGTCAAAATGCTGGCTCGCAATCGACTGATGAATGCCAAAATCGAGCAGTCCCTTCAAAGGTTTAACCATCTTTTCGCAAACACGAACAAAATCATT
>CAZYVN010000020.1:0-7735 GCA_964650925.1 uncultured Candidatus Saccharibacteria bacterium | reverse complement strand
TCTCTCCTTTTTAAATAGTGTGGTTTGTTTTTTTGATATGGCGGTGTTTAGTTTTTGGTTTGGCTCAGTTTTTTTATTGTGTTTTGAAATTTTCATGTCGTTAAGTATTGCCATTAACGCAAAACTTAGACCTGAACTCATCAAATACAAAAAGAAAGGTGCCGAACTCGATGAACACTACGCCGATATCATGAGAAATTTGCCTCTGGTGGTAGCTAATGGTCAAGAAGAGCGGGTAATTGCCGAATTTGACCAACACTACCAGGAGTATGTGGATATGGCTAAGAAGCTCTGGGACGGGTACATTTATAAGATTATCCCGTTGCGAGAGCCTTGGATGCGGATCGGTCTTCTGGCGGTCATCATTATCTCGATCGAGCTTCTCAAAAGGAAAGTCTATACTCCTGGCGATGTTGTTACCTCGATCAGTTGGGCGATGATCCTCTTTAGTAACGTCGGAAGGGTTGGTAACATGCAGCGAGCGCTCATGCGGCTCTACTCACAAGTCAATGAATATTTTGGAGTCATCAACTTGCCCTGCGATATCATCATGTCAGCCGAGCCCATTCGACCGACCAAACTATGCGGCACCATCGAGTTTAAAGACGTGTCCTTTATGTATAAGCATAAGGGCGGTGAAAAACACGGCACTCTACGCTCGATTAACCTGACAATTCCAGCGGGCACGACCTGTGCCATTGTCGGGCATTCTGGTGCGGGTAAAACTACGATGATAAGGCTGCTCCAACGAGCATTTGATCCTGACAAAGGATCAGTGTCGATCGACGGTATTAATCTCAGAGAGATCGATCTCGTCTACTGGCGTCAACAGATCGGTTATGTCGAACAACAGGTGGCCCTCTGGAATCATACCGTTCGCTATAACATTACCTTCGGATTAAACGGTCAAAGGGAGGATGTTACCGACGATGATCTTCACCTTCTGGCCACCCAAACCAGGATTGATGCCTTTTACGAGAGACTCGGAGAGAAGCGTTTCGACACGTATGTCGGCGAAAACGGGATCGAGCTCTCCGGCGGCGAACGCCAGCGGGTAGGAATTGCTCGGGCATTAGCCAAAAAACCAGCCATCCTCATTTTTGACGAGGCGACCAACAGTTTGGACACGCTAAACGAAGCCCTCATCCAAAAGGTTATCCAGGAAAACCTGAAAGGGAAAACTGGGATTATTATCGCTCACCGTCTCTCGACTGTCCGTCACGCCGATAAAATCGTCGTCCTCGATAAGGGCTGCAAGGTTGGCGAAGGCACACATGATGAACTCCTCGTCAATTGCTCCCACTACAAACAGCTCGTCGAGCGCGAAGCTGTCTCAATTATCTAATTATAGTACACCCACACACCGCATGGTTCACCCAGCGGTGTTTTTTTATTTAGTAGAGTTAATTGACATGCACCCTAAAGCGGGTGACGATGAGGTGACCGTGGTGTTTGATTTCGCCGAAGATTACATAATCGCCGCGTTGAGGAAAAATTGTGTAGACTTCAATTTTTGGGCCGAAGTGATCGGGAACGAAGTGGTTGTGATAAGTGACATAGTTTTTAAAGAGTGATTGAAGATAGGCCGACCCGGGAATGTAGACCTGGCCATGGGTGTGAATGAAGTTTTGCAGGTTAGCATTGATAATGCCAACATGCATCGCCGCTGCCAAGTAAGGCTCGAGGTCGGTCACCGGCTTGCCATCTTTTTCAATAGTATAGGCGAGTTTTACCGGTTCACCCATTTTGATCGAGTCGCCGCCTTCTAGTTTGACATCGTAGCCGTCAAAGATCGCTTCACTGGCGGTATTTTCATCCAGTCCGGACATTGACGGGTTTCCTGTTACATCAACATAAAACTGGCGGACAAATTGTTTTGCCCTGATGTAGTAATTAACCGCAATGGTGTAATGTCCAGCCTTAGGAAACGTATAAGTGAAAGGGAAAGTTGCATCGGTAAGCATTTGACTGCTGACAGGTCCGATATCTTCGGTGTGGATATGGCCGAAGGTATCAAGGTCGGCGCCAATAATAATGACATGAAGTAATCGATCGTGTTCAATTGTAAGGTCGCTAACCGGTCCGGTCTTTCGGCCGTTTTTCGTCTCCTCGAGAGTAACGTGGAAGGCGGTCGGTATTCCGGCCAGTATCTTTTGGCTGGTGATATCCGTTTCGGCGATTGATTCGGATGGGCGTTCAAAATACGCATACTCCCGAGCCTCAGCGAAATGGTATTGACCAATGGCGGTAGTGCAGCCGGTGACTGTATCGCTTGAAAGTGGCAGGCCGTTTGAGAGAGGAACTGATTGAAGCCAGAAGTCACCGTTTTTCTCGCAATTCTTTTGGAAATCAGTACGGATAAAAGAAAGATAACTATACATTACGATGAGAGCTAACAGAATCCACAATCCAAAACCTATAAGACTACTTTTTACGATACTTACGCTAGCTGGTGTTGTGTTGCTCGAATTAATTCGACCGACGTTGCGACCATAGACATAAAGAAGGGTCAGAAAAACAAGGGTGAGGAGAGCAATAAGGATAAGTACTACCTCAAAACCACCAAACGTTTTCTTGTCCGGATCAACGCGACTGGTGTCAATGTCTTTTGGATAATCAAGATTAAATGAGGCGACAATATCGTAATCACCTCGGCGCTTGGCCACGATCGTCATCTTCCAGGTTCCTCCCGCCGGTATTTCATCTCGAGCAATAACAAAACCTTCAGCGAATCGCCTCTGGGGATGAGCTGTTAACGGGCCGATATTGAGCTCGGTGTTTTGAAGGCTGGCTGAAAGGCTATCGATAGGTAAGGGCGCGCCGCTATCAGCATCAGCAAAAGTAACAAGAAACTGATGTGATTCGTAAGGATGAACTTCCAGAGTAACCTTAGCGTTTTGGCTGATCGCAGTTTGCTTGAAGAGATACACATCGCTTGGATATGGTGGAGTGACAATAATGATGTAACTCGTGATAAAAAGGAGTGCCAAACCACTTAGCAGCTCTGCTACCATAAATATATGTGACAAGGTTAGAGAGGTGTTCCGGGCTTTTTTGTCCAACCACAGCTGGTGAAATAATCTCAATCCAAACATGAGCGCAGTGACCACAAGAAGAACTATCGCCACTGCGCCCCATTCAGTAGTAAAAAGATTCATCGGGCTTTTCAAATCGAGCCAGATGACGTAGAGGCCAGTTATGCTAATGACAGCAAAAACGATATTTATACATCGCGAGAAACTACTCAAAGCGACCACTCGTTCGGCCGAACCGCGTCGATAGATCGAAGGTAGAAAAACCCAGATCATAGCGATAAGGCTGCCGACCCAGAGCTCCTTGGCGCTTAAATGAAGAAAATGGATAAAAATGGTTAAGTATGGATGGAAGTGAGTAGCTGCGGCGTGGCTGACTCGGGTCCTATCAAGAACCATGAGAAGAGTCAGAAAGAGAAGGATTTTTTCGTTTTTTCGCAGCTTCAGTAGAATTACAAAGATCGCCAAAATGGCGATTCGAACAAGGGCGTAAACTCCTGAGGTGGTGAGAAGAAATCCCTGGCCGATGTCTAAGATTTTTAAAAGTAGATATGACAAGGCGCCCAAGAATACCAAGAACGAACCGAGGTACATAAGGCCGATAATTCGTTCATTTGCATATTCGGCAAAAATCAGTAAGAGAATGAGTGAACCAAGCAAAATGGCCTGACCAAGAATCTCAATCCAAATCGTCGTTGCTTCTGGCCAGGAGGACAGGTGGGCTACCTGCACTTGGTTTGTCACGGAATACAGCGGTGCTTCCTTGCCAATTGAAAAAGCGTAACTACCTTTTGTAAAATGACCGTCATCGGCTGAAACAACTTGCCACGAAACTGTGTAAGTTCCGTTTTTTAATTGAGGTAGGGTAGCAATAAAGAGATTGGGATTTTGAGCATCAACAACACCCTTGCCGATTTCTACTGATTCACCTTTTTCATCGAGTAGGGAAATGCTGCTTACTATCGGTTCGATATGTTCACTGAAGGTAATCTCTATGTTTGGCGTCGATGTTGCTAGATTTTGAGAAGGGGCTGGGACATACGAGAGTGGCGTAGCATGAGCAAGAGCCTTCTCGCTACCGGCGGTAAAGAAGAAAAGGATAATAAAAATAAAACTAATTCTTTTTAATAGCATGACGGATGATGATGAATAAAATGACAACTATAAGAATATATTGCAGAACGATACCAACCGTTCGCAAAAGCGATTTCAGTGAAGGAGAATTGAGTAAAATTGAACCGCCTGCCTTCGGGCTTGATGAGGCAATGGTATCGGAGAGAACACCGTCGCCAACGGGAACTTGAGAAAACGCCGCGTCAACCAGGGCGTTAGCACCATTATAATATTCTATCTCAGCTTGAAAGACTTCGTTTTTTGGAAAGATGTAGCTGAAATCAGCTGTGCCGGAAGGTGATTTAATAAAATCACCGGCGAAATAAATGTAAAAGCCCTGGGTGAAAGCCACAGCTACATCAGTGAATGGAACAGCGGTTTTTCCACTTTGGTCAAACAGTCCGGCGTGGAAGAGAACAGGTACTTCAGCCGTCGGAATGGTTTTTTGGCGAGTGGCGAGGTCGATGGTGTAATTATTAAAATATTCTGAAAGATGGACGTTGCTGCCGGGATCAGTTCGCCAAAAATGAGTTGCTGGGGGAGTTTCCGGTGTTGAAGCCGAACTCTGGGGACCTTTTTTAATAACTAAGGCAGGCAAAGCTCCTTTTACCAATTCTTTATTGCCATTAAAAAAGCTCACTGACAAAAGGTAGGTTCCTTCTTCCGGGAAGGTAAAGGTGAGGTAGGTCGGTCCATCGGAAGCGGCGCGGAGGGTTCCGTTTAATAACACATTGTTATCTTTTTGAATGTTTACGGCGACGGAAGTATAGGAAAGGGCTGCTCGGGTATTTTTTTGAAGAGGGGCGAAATCAAAGGTGATAGGTTGGCCAGAGAGCGGGCTAGCTACGCTATCGGTACCGACGTCAATAATATAATCGCCGACGGTTTGCTCGAGTCGTTGGCCGGGTAAACCGTTCCCGTATGCAACAGGCGCTCCGCTTAACATCAGGCTAGAACCGAGGAGGATTGTAAATAGAGTCAATATTTTCATTAACCTTGGCGTTTTTTGCTTAACGCCGTTGCGCCAATACCAATACCGGCGAGAGCTAGCATAATGGCGCTCGTAACCATGGCCTTCGAAGGGTTATTTGAAACTTTTTGGTTCGCTTGCGAAGCTAAAGTGAAAAGTTCATTGTTGGTATAACTTTTTTCAGGAAAGCTTATGTCGGCGCGAGCAATCGGACAACCAAAAGCCCCGATGTGTTTTATTTCAGTAACGTTAGGTGAAAGGGTTTTTGAGCTACCATTTACTGCCGTTTCGTCGAAAGCACCAGTCACGCACGTAAATGGCAAGCTGACGTCAGTATTGTTGATTTTTCCAAAGAGTCGATAGGTGTAGGTGGTAGCAATGGTTGGAATGAAGGGGGCAGCGTAGGTTCCGGGTGTATCTCCGGCTTCAAGATCGAAGGTTTGTTTTTTGTCGCCGGCGGCCAGTTCGACTTTGAGATTGTTTTCCAAACCGGTTATTCCTTGGCCGCGGGCAGTTTTAACGGTGAGATCGACAGCCGAGACTTCATCGACAAGTAGAGGTTCACCTACGGAGCCGATGGTTATTTGATATTGTTGATTGCCGATTTGAAAGAGATCGTGCTCGTGGGCGAAAGCTTTTTGCGATACTCCCAATACTCCCGCCAATATCACCACGGATGCTAGAATAACCTTTTTCATACGTGTACCTACTTAATAATAATGACTATATAGTATCATAGCCATTGTTTTTTGGTGCGCGGGAGAGGAATCTTGATCCTTACAGGATCTGTACACCTTTCGTATCGTACTCACTTTTGAGTACAAAAGTTCCGAGCGATATACTCAAGGTCTTCAAGCCCTCTCTCGTCTCTTGCAGAGACTCCGTGCTCGTTTCACTTCGTTACGCTGTGCGCGGGAGAGGACTTGAACCTCCATGGGTTACCCCGCTTGCTCCTAAGGCAAGTGCGTCTGCCATTTCGCCACCCGCGCGTTATTCGAGTATAGCGTAATAAAGAGGGAGGGGCAATAGTGAAAGTGACTGCTCGCTAGTGCGCCCACATGGATTCGAACCATGGACCCACCGCTTAAGAGGCGGTTGCTCTACCAACTGAGCTATGGGCGCATTATTTTAATGTACCAAAAATGTACCAGATTTTATCAATAAGGGCAAACTTATTTTTGTTACGATATATCGTAACAACTGCTTAATAAAAATTGGCCATTGTTTATAAACAATGGCCGAAAAGGTTTTTCAGGATTTAATTTGCTCAAGCCAACCTTCCTGAGTCTTAAAGTCGAATTCTCCTCTAAACTCAACCCAGCATTCAAGTGGATTATGGAACAAAAGATCTCGGAATTCATCACAGGCACCCCAAAGGACAGCTTTGAATTCCTGCACCAATCCATCCTCATTCTTCCGCTTTGACTCCATGATAATAAGAAGAAATTGCCTTTTATCTCCGGCACTGTTTTTTGTGAGAAAAGATTCGCCAAGATATGAGCGTGGTTGAGCTCTTCCACGAGAATGCGGTGGAAGCCACCAGCCTGGAGCTGGAACAGAATCAATCTGAGTATTAAACAGTGAGTGGGCAAAGGCCAAGCGATCTGGTCCGGTAAGAATTTGCAGTCGATCCATATTTATTCCTTTCTATTACCCAAACTAACATAACATCTAAAAAGTAAAGGTATTAACTGTTACGATATATCGTAACAATTTATTTAAAATCATTAAGATACCTATGGCGACCTTTGCCGACGATTGGCGGCAGGCCAGCGGAGAGTATTTTTTCGAGAATTTCGAGAAAGGGAGTAGCATCATTTTTGAAGAGTTCAGTTAATTTCGCATATTCTCCGGAGTCGACTTTACGCTTTATGATTGCTACAGTCGACGGACTTACTTTGAGTCGATGTCTGATTTGATGTGTTGAATCACCATGACAAAGAAAGAAAATTATCGCTACTCGTTTTGCGAGCATGATTTGTTCGGTTCGGGTTAGTAATTCTTTCAGATAGTATTTTCGGTCCTTAGCAAAACCTCTTTTTGAAAGAGTTTTAAGTAATAATGTACTTATCTTGAGAAAAATTTCTTCCTTGATCGCTTGTTTTGATACATGTGGCATAGTTACGATATATCGTAACATTTTACAAATAAATGAAAAAATACCGTAAAATAATAATGAATGATGTTTAGTGGAAAGTGCCCGGGGTGGGAATCGAACCCACATGTCCTTGCGGACGACAGATTTTAAGTCTGTAGCGTCTACCAATTTCGCCACCCGGGCATAGCTGCTTACATCGAACACTTATAAATATATCCTTAAAACGCCTCGGCGCAAAGAGGGTAAAAAAGTAAAACTCCAACTACTGATTGGAGTTTTTTTGTTTTGTTACATTTCGCCGAGCTTTTCCCAAAGCGGCTTAAGATCCGGCTCCTGCATGGCCACGAGCTTTAATGCGTAAGAATTTTCCATTTCAAACGATCGTTCGAGCCAACGTCCGGCATCTTGGAGTAGCTTCAGCTGGACGGCGAAGCAGGCCATATTATAGTAAAGAACCGGCCCGGGACTTTCTAATTGAGTGCTCACCGAGAGTAGGAGATTATAGGCTGCTTCAACTCCCCG
>CAZYVN010000019.1:0-8031 GCA_964650925.1 uncultured Candidatus Saccharibacteria bacterium | reverse complement strand
TCGATGGCGTTGTTATAAAGAATTCCATAAATCGGGTCGTCTTGATAAAGAAGGACTTCCGGTGCTCGAGCTTCCAAGGATAGTGATTTGGTGGCGTGCAGGCTATTATCGGGAGAATCAACGCTTACTTGGATTACCGTGGGCTCGTTTAATACATTACCTTTTACCACAAGAGTGTCCTTGCCGTATCCTGAGAGACTACCAAGAACTTTGTAGTCTTGTTTCCAGGTGTAGACCAGGGTCCTGGGATCGAGAGCGACACCTTTTTGATTAACTAAATGAGGGACAGCTACAATTTTCAATTGGGATTCGGTGGCGTAAAGAGTTTTACCTCTATAGAAAGGAGGAGTGTAGGCGTTTACAGGCTGCCACAAAAGATCGACTTCCCCTGGGGCAAGGGTGATATTTTTAGTTGACCGGGTGCCGTTTTTTGTAATAACAACGACGGTAACCGAAGCGTTTGAGCCAAAACCACCGGTGTTAAAGGTGAAATCAGTCTGCCCTTTGCCCTTGGTTGAGATTTTGTTATTTAAATACCAGCTAATATCGCTGTTGTTAAGATCAAGCGAAAAGCTTTTCACCGTAACCAAAACATTCTCATTAGGGTTGGGATTTTCCGGAGTGGCACTTAATTGAAGAACTTCATCAGCGGCCGAAAATTGGGCATGGGAGATTGTTGGTACTAAAATAATACTTAAAGCGACAAGCAAAATTGTGCACCCAAAAGTACGCATGTGATTAGCTCCATTTTATCACACACCGTCGGTGTTTTCTTCGTCAGAATCATGTGTATAAGTATCGGCGTCGGGCAGCATAATTGGCTTCCTTCGTCGTGGAGGAGGAAGATTTCTGGCCTTGCTTCGGATCTGCGTCGCCATTGTTTTTGTCAGTATTCCCTTTTCTTCAGCTCTGACCGTAAACCAAGTATAAATAACGTCTCCCGACCAAAGCGGCATAGCGTCGAGTCCGGGTATTTCTTCCAAAACAAATGATAAACAAAGGGCAAGGATCCGTTTAGCGTTTAGCTTGACCCCTCTAAGTAAAAAGTAGGTAACAAGAGATAGACCTACAACGATGTCGATAAAACGATTGATTACAACACCAAGACCATCTGCCCCGTCGAGAAAGGCTTGAACAACGTCGATTGTGGCCGTAGCCCCAAGAACAAGACCCCATTCGGCGTTTGAGATTTTACTTTTTCGCGGCTCAGCCATTGTTTTGCTCAAACTCCTTTTTAGCCCGTTCTAGCACCTCAGAAGGGTTGGTGGTGATGATTTGGTCTTCGGTATATGAGGCAATAATCTTTATCGCTACATGTTTTAAGCCCACGAAGAATATTCCCTCTCCAATATCGGATTCAAGAAGAAGATATTTCTCCTCGTCGGTGAGATTGAACGTTCTTTGGATATTATCGATCGATGAAGGTGACTGCTTAAGGAGAATTTGGATCGATGAGTTGGTGATAATCGGTAATCCATAAGGAGATTTAAGAAAATCGTCGACGTCCTGGGTAATAGTGGCCAGTCCGAGGTAGTATTTTCGGCCTCGTTTCGCCAACCCAAGCAAGAATGAAGCAGTATCTTCTGATTTCATCATCCACCATGCCTCATCGATTACCAACAGGCGCTTCTTGAGGTTTTTACGGACGGCATTCCAGATAAAGTGGGTAACGAGGTACATTGCTACCGGTTTTAACTCGTCTTCCATGTCTCGTAATGAGAAAACGATGAATTTTTTATTAATATCGACGTTGGTTGGACGATTAATAAAGCCTGACCATGTACCCTTAGTGTACTTGGTGAGTCTTTGAACGAGTGATTCTGCCCCTTCCATGCCGGCGAGCACCAATTCAAAATCAGACATAAGCGGCGGCTCGACGTGGGAAAAGTCGGATTCCGGCGAGATATCTTTAAGGGCGTACGTTTCGGTAATGGCTCGGTCGATAATAGCGTCTTCTTCTTGAGAGAGGCCGCCGAGCATGATTCGGAAGAGTCCGACGAGGTTAATAATGTTTGAGCGCAAAATATCAGCCGCTGATTCGTCTTCGCGGGCTATGGGGAGATCAAAGGGGTTAATGTGATGCTCGGAATTGAGAGAAATGTTGAAGTACTTGCCGCCGGTAGCCTGGGCCATGTATTCATATTCTTTTTCTGGGTCGATGACGATCACTTCGGTATCAAACATGAGAGTTCGAAGGATTTCCAGCTTGGTGGCGTAGGATTTTCCGGAACCAGCCTTGGCAAAGGTGACGGAGTTGTAGTTTTCCAGGAGAAAACGGTCAAAAAGAACGAGGCTCGAATTGTGTCGATTAATACCGTAAAGGATCCCCTTATCGGAAGTAAGGTCAAAAGAGACAAATGGGAAAAGGCTGGAAAGCGGAGAGGAGTTGAGCTTTGAATGGACGCTGAGCTCGTCCGAAGCGATCGGCAGGACACTTCGATACCCTTGTTCTTGTTGGAAGAGAGCCGGCTTTAGATATACCAACTTTGACTCAAGAATGGACTTGATTTCAGATTCGATTTTATCGAGTTCACCAGCGCTGTCGCCGTAGATAGTAATATAGACGCCGACATCGAAGATTTTTTCCTGGGCTTGCATGAGGTTATCACGAAGCGCTTCGAGGTCTTGGTAGGCGGTATCGAGCATCGGGTCACGGACCAATCCCCTTTCCTCTCTTCCAGAGATTTGGCTTTGAACCTCGGCTACTTTTTTCTGGAAATGGCGAAGGACTTTGGCGGTGTCGACAGGGTGGACGAAAATGGAGACGTTAAAAACCTTGTCGAGATTAATAATCGGCGCAAACCAGCTTTCGGAAAGAAAACGTGGATATGAAATGACGAAAAAGGTTCGGGCAATTTTTTCACCAAGGTTGAGTTCGCGCGGCGTAACCTTGAGAGCTGAAGGTGCAATGATGTCTTTAAGCTCCAAAATACCCGCCTCGTATATCTCCTGTGGCAAGATCGAGGTGATTTGGGGCGCTTTCTCTTTTTTAAAAAGGTTGGTGAGAAATGACATGTTAGTTGACTTGAATCGGCTTTTCGAGATCGCCAGGGTTAAAAATCTTGTAGAACAATTCGACGATTTCTTCGGTCCCTAACTGAGCGACGCGGATACCGCAACGAACGAGGCCTTGTTCAACAACACTCATGCGCTGCTCAAGCTGACTGTGATTTTCCTCGAAGTTCTCGTTTTTAATAGTCGCTGCTTCTTTGTTTTTTTTGCCAAGTACCTTACCGACAATATTGGTATTACCTTGAATAATTGCCGGATAGTATGGAACAACAATAAAGAAACTCTTGGACATGATGTTCGAGCTCTCGGTAAAATTACGGATAAATTCGATGTATTCGCGAGTCTGGATCTTCATGAGTTCCCCTACTTGTTCTTTATACCTCTCCTCAAGAAGGGCTATATAGGGCCGGATATCAAGACGTCGAGACTGAACAAAAATCTGAATACTGAAATCAAGAGAGTTAAGAAAATTTTGGAATTGGAAAATGATCGAGTTTTGCTCGTCGGCTGATTTAAGGGCAAAGTTAAGTGAAGAGGTCATCACCAAACCTCTCAGTGAGCCGTCTTTGAGAATGACCACCCCATCACGAACCTCCTGGATCGGTACAAATTCCTGAGTTGTTTTTGCATCGATAGCCATCGTACTATTATAGCCTACTTTTACCCTTCATAGTTTCTTTTGTGCCGGGATTCATGATTTCGTTGATGTCGAGACTCCAGGTTAGGTCGCGCAGCTTGCTGTCGGAGAGTTTGGGAATGTAAACGCCTGAAACCAGATTTGATTCGGGAGTTTCTTTTGAGGGTTCGACCTTGCGATTAACTTTACGCCAGATGTAGAGTTTGCTGCGAAGACTGTATTTGACGGCTGACTCGAGTAAATTGACGAAGGGTTTATTGTTGATTTTATAGAATGCTAGAGCTAAACAGAAGCCGATTACTATTACTATGACAGGCAGGGCGATAAAAATCGGTAAGAAAGTATAGATAACGAAAGAAAGCCCGGCTCCTCCGGCCAAGTAGACAAATTGCTGTAGGGTGAGCGGCCCGATAATGTGATCTTCAACTTCAATGAATTGTGGAACTTGAAACCTCATGAATGTTTTTAATTATAACTCATTTCAAGGGCTCTCTATAAGGGTCAACGGTATATTTTTTATCAGCAACAACCGGACGCACCTGGGGGGTTTCGAGGACTTTATCGATGACCGAAAGATGGGATTCCGGTTGAACTTCAAGGTGTTTTTCTTCAGTGTTTGGGGTAACGATAGGTGGCGGAGGTGGTGGTACGGAGGTCGGACTAACCGGTGGGGATTTTATTGAAGACTGCGACGGCGTAGGATTTTCGATTTCGTTAAGAATGGCCTGCTTGTTTATTGCGGCGTCATCATGTTCGGTATTTTCCTCTTCTTTTCTTTCCTCATAAAGTTTTCGAAGGGATTCGCGGATCTCCTTAAAAACCTGGTCGTTGATTTCGTTGGCTATCTGGATAGCGGTTTTTTCGCTAACACCCAGCTTCCGTCGAAGAGTAGAAACGAAGTTTGATGGATTACTAAGCCCAAGCATGACCAGGGCTGTTTCTTCAGCCAAAACATCGGCTTTATCGAGGAGTAAGCCTTGTTCCTTGGCGATATCTTCGATTTTTACAGCCACTTCAGTAGAAGAAATAGCCTCCCGAACGTCCGGCGGGATGGTTTTATATTTTTCAGCTAGTTTGTCGAATTCATCTTCCATACATTTAAGTGCTTACTTTATTAATTCCAACTGGGAAATTTTCAGCTTTTTATCCCTAATTTCCTCTTCTTTTTTAGCTTTCCCATCACGAAGTTCTTTCAGTCGATCCTCTTCGGCAACCGAAAGTGCTGGTCCACCTCCCCTTCCGCCATCCCAGGCTCGTTCCTTTCCTTCTAACTTATTTAACTCACCATTACTGTCATCAATCTTCTTCTTGGTATCTTCAATTTCTTTGTTAAGCAAATCAATCCTAATCTTGGCCGCAGCTTTTTGACGATTTTTTGCCACCTTAAACCACAGTGTGTTCTCTAGAGCCTCTCCATAATTGACTTTTCTGCTGTTTTTGAATTTCTCTAGATCTCCTTTTGCGGTTTTAAGGGCATCTTCACCCTTCTTTTGTTTGTCTACTGCATCATCAATTGCATTTTTAATCCCAGTCTTTTTTGCTAATCTTACTCTTTGATTCAGATCGTTGAGTGTGGTTGAAAGATCACGAATCTTTTGCTCCATAGGTATAGCTGCTTTCCTGTCATACCCCAACGACTCGGCATATTTCGTTTTCTCATTAGCGGCTTTTTCTATTCCGGCAGCATAACCACTACCGACTGCTTTTACTCCCTTTAGAGCAAGGGTGCCAAAGACGGTACTCTTAGAGGCCCAATCCTTCATACGTTCATTATTAGCCAACGCGTTAGCAGCTCGGCCGCCAACATTGTTCCAAGCCCATTTGCCTCCCGCTTGGGCTCCTGCCTGGGTTTTATTCGTCAACCACTTCTTTGCGGTGTTGGCGTATTCAAGACCGTAGGTGGCAGCTGCACCACCAAATTGTTTGGCAACTACCAAGGCTGAAGTAAGGAAAATAATTACCAAAGAATAATTGAGAATGATACCCGCCGACTGTGGGCTCGCGCCTGAAAAGGCTGAATTGAAAGAACCGGAGCCGTTGATGATTTGATTAAAATCAGAGGTGCCGCTGCCGTTCCCCGGCGAGGTGTAGGTCAAGATTTTCATGCCCATGTAAATCATAGCTAGATAAGCGGCCGGGAAAAAGGCCTGACTAATGAGCTCGTCTTGCCATCTTTTAGCGAAGGACTGGGTTTTTGGTATGATCCAGCTTACGAAGGCGAGCGGTGAAAAAGCCATAAGGATGATAAGGATGCCGATTCTGATGATAAACATAATAGCAGCGGCGAAAAACAGAAAAGCGGCGATAAGCTCGACGATAGATCCCAAAACGGTGGCGAAAATTACGGTAATTTCGTTGAGGTTTCCGGAGGTTGCGCCTGGGGCTGGCGAAGCGCCTAATGCTGAAGGGTCGTAGCTGGTCTGAAGTTTTAAGGCCTGCATGAAGGCGTTTGAAATACCGTTGTCGTAAGCGCCTGGATTAGGAGCGATTGATTTGTAAAACTGAAAGGCCACGACGTTTGAAGCATCAATCACCAAGTTTGTGAAGAATAAGCTGAAATTAATGAGGATACCCACGAGGACGATGTTAACTAGAAGTTGCTTTGCGCCAATGTTTGTCTTGCCAAGGATCATGATGAATGCTTCGTAGAGCAAGAGGAAGATGATGACCATGTTTGAGAAGTCGCGGATGGTTTTCCAGACAATGGTGATTGCGCCTACTTTTTGAACTAAAAGAGAAATGTTTAGTGTCCAAAAAATTGAGGAGTTAAGGAGTATGCCGGCGAGCCAAAGCACTTTTCCAAGTATGGACATGATTATATTTCCAATCCAAGCGGTGAAACTTGAAAACACCGAGTTGGTCACGTGGTCAATTAGCTGGGCATGAGTAAAATGAGTCGCCGTAAAACCGATGGCGATGATGAGAAGAAGGCTGTAAATTGTAAGGATTTTTTTTCTCATATTAATTTCCGGTTGGGAAAAGATTACACTGCTGCAACTGAACACTGGTCTGGTCGATGATGGTGTTCATTTGGGCGATAGTGTCCTTGGCGGTAGTAGCGGCGGTGATAGCGTCAGCATTTGTGTGGAGCAATGTTCCTTTGAACGCAATTTCATATTCCTGAGTAGCGCTTACAGTGTCGTTTACCGTTTTAGCATTGGCAACGGTAGTGCGAAGACCGGTAAGTTTGATGATGTTGTCGGTAGCATTTTGAACATCGGTAAGAATCGGAGTGACCACCGGCGTAATTTTCTGGTCAATAGTAGTCTGAGCATCGGCAATGCGAGCTTGAGCAAGAGATTTTTGCGCTTCCGAAAGAACCGGAGTGCTGCCGTTTATTTTTCCTTGGTAGCAAGCTTGGATGTTGGTGAGGTTGTTTTTAGCATTTGTTACTGCGGTTAAGGCACTTTGGCGATTTTGTCGGTAGGTTGTCTCGGTGGCGATCGAAGCGTCCATACCGGCGAGGCTGTTTGTTTTTACATCGGCCAACATCTTGGTATCGTCGGCGGTTTGTTGTTGTGAAACGCTATTGATAAATGAGCTTCCGTTGTACGCCGCGCTTGCTTGGCTGGTGCCACGAAGTCCGTTGCCGCCGGTAATAACTTGCGTAAGGAGCTGGGCAAAAAGAGCGTTAACGATTTCATTGAACTCATCGGCAATATTGAGCTGATCAACACCGGAGCCGAGCACTTTTTCCAGGCCGCTGTTAATGACCGATCCAGGGGTTACGGTTTCGTATCGAACGCATTCACCATCAGTACCGGTATCAGCTGGAGTTGACTCTTGACGAGGTCCGATAAAGTTACTTGAAGTAACATCGTTAGTGTCACCAGGCGCTCGAGGGCCGACGAAGTTTGAAGAACCGGAATCGTTTGAAGCGTAAGCGGCGCATTTTTTATACGAGAGAAAGCCTCGACCGAAATCAAGTTCCATTTTTTGAGAAACTTGCTTGTTGGCCACTCGAATGGCGAGCTCGTCAGAAGCTTGGAGGTAGGCCCCATAAACATTATTTTGTGGTTGAGTAGTAAGTGAGAGCCAGCCGTTCCAACCACCCTGGGCAAAGTTCCCTTGAGTGAAGCCGTTAACTGCGTTTTTGGTATTGCCTATGACTTGCGAAAGTGTACAGGTAATTTTCTTTTTAAACGGCGAGTACTTGAAGGCCAGGGCGATTCGGACATCGATGCTGAATGGGGCGCAGAGGAAGTTGAGATCCGAAGATCCTTCAATAAATTTACCAATTTCCTGGTCAGCAATGTCGGTGAAAAATCCCGCCGGATCGGTGACGAAAGATGGATTGCCGTTAAAGCCGGAGTTAATCCAGTTAACAATACTAGTGGTCATTTCTCGCAAAATGAGTTTGGCGATGGCCCAAGCGATCGGGT
>CAZYVN010000018.1:0-8136 GCA_964650925.1 uncultured Candidatus Saccharibacteria bacterium | reverse complement strand
GATGACCTCGACATCACTTGCTGATTCCAGAAGTACCTTGTGGAGAAATTCACCGTCGGTGAACTTTTCTGCGCAGAGTGCGGGAAGATTTTTTGCAGTGACCCCCAAGTGCGAGGCAATAATATTCGCGCTCTCCTTGCCGCGCTTGAATACCGAGGAGAATATACCGACTGAATACCCCGAAGGGATGATTGCCCGTACCACTTCCGCGATAGTGTGTGACTGTTCTCGTCCTCTATCACTGAGGGTAATTTTCTCGTCACAGTTGTAATCACCGTGCCTGAGCGCAATCACCATTTTTACTGAGGCTGTTTTCTTTTTCATCTGAGCCCATCCTACTCTAATTACACCGTCTGTCAAATTAATGTGGACCATAGCGGGATCGAACCGCTCGCCTCACCCATGCCATGGGTGCGCTCTACCAAATGAGCTAATGGCCCTTCTTGATAAAGCCCGCCAGAAAAATCCGGCGGGCTTGCGAGAGGAGCAGAGAAGAATGGCTGCTCCTGGCGATATTATATACTACTTTCAATAAGGAGCCTACCCTACGCCATCCCTTTGTCAAAACCACCCATAGTATGGTAGATTATTTTTGGATCAAAATGAATATTCAAGTTACTCCTTTCAGGCCTCTTGCCTACTACGACCTGGCGGCAGATGCGTTGCGGATCGAATTTCGCGACTGCAGTTTGACCGAAACCTACATCAACCGGTTCATCGTTCAACTCGAGGATAATCATCCTCGCAGTGATCAACATCGAGTGGTCGGGCTGATGATCAACAATGTCCGCTTCCTTTTCGAACAGTTGGAACTGCCGATAGAAGGAATCATTCGCATCAAAGCGGTTCTCGACAAGCTTAAAGAAAGGTTTCCCGGCTGCATCGACGAATGGGTTTACAAATTAGTTTCGGAAACCGACCTTATGGCGGAACTAAATCAAGATGAGCCACCACCGGAAGAAGGTTGGTTTTACAACATTCGCCACGCCTTTTGGCTCTTCCGTAGAACCCGAAAAAAATAGCTCCCAATCCTCAACGCCCTCGCTCATCTGAGGGTGTTTGTTTTTAAAAACATGATTCGCTTGTGGTCACAAATAATTCTCTCGCCGTCGCTCGAGACTTGTGCACCCACAACTTGGCTTTCCGAACTTTTGATAAATGACAACGAGGTTCGGGAGTGCATCAGTGGGCTCCAGAAAATTTTAACATGCTATCCGTCAAAAGGTCCATGATGAGGAGAAAGTTTGCCGCTTCCGGCAAATCTTGACGTCTATCTTTATCCCTCCCTCTTAATTAAACTTCTCATCATGACCACCCATTTCATTCCAAACAATTTGCGCAATCACCGCAATCGGGCCAAGCTCCGCCAGCTTGATGTTGCCAAATCGCTCGGCTTCAAGAGCACCGACCGGATTTCCCGCTGGGAGAAAGGGTTGACCTTCCCCCACATCATTAATCTGTTCAAGCTTTCCCGCCTGTATGGCGTAGCACCACAGGACCTTTTCGCTTCGGTCGACAAGTACACCGAAAATTCTCCGGCTCCCGATACGTCCCACCCAATTCCGGAGGCAGTTTCCCTTCAGTAATCAGCCGCCGCCTGATTTGGAGGAGAACCATGGCGAGCCCAAACATTGCTTCGACATTTTCTTCTGGAACCTTTTCTTGTTTTGCCATCCGACCACTATGGCACAAAGTGACTCGTGGTACAATACCTCATCATGCTCAAAGATTTCGACGCCTGGAATATCAAGAAAAAGGAGGTGCACGGTTCCAATACCGCGCCCTTTTTCCATGAACGGGAAGTGTGGTGGTGTTCCCTCGGAATCAATATCGGATCGGAACAGGACGGTACCGGCGCCAATTATGACCGACCGGTGGTCGTCATCCGGGGTTTCAACAAGGATATTTTCTTCGGCGTCGCCCTTACCGGCAAACGCAAGATCGGTAAATTCTATTTTCCTCTCGGAGTAATCGAGGACCGGGAAGCGAGCGCCGTTCTCTCGCAGGTCCGGCTCATTGATGCCAAGCGGCTTGTGAAAAAAGTGATGACCCTCGATGAAGAGCTTTTCAACCAATTGAAAAGAGCGCTGCAATCAACGCTCTTTCCTTGAAATCTGTTTGCCTCCGTGATGGAGGCGAGGCCGAAGCCCTTTGTGGCTTCAGTATATCACGGGCTGGCGTTTTGGGTCAATGATAGCCACTAATCTAACTAATCTAGATGCTTCCACGGCACAGGGCAATGATCCCAGTTACGGCAGCGATTACAGAAGCCACCATGCTCAGACCGGGAATCACGAAAGTCCAAAAATAATAGTGCCAGAAACGCTTCGAAAAAGGCCAGAGAGCCCGGCGTCCCTCTTCAGTAATGCAGGCAAAATATGGGTTCCCGACCGGATGAACTATCCGGATATATTCCTTCATGGACAAAAACGAATTGGGTTCCGAACACTTGAGTACCTGACCCTCCTCAACCCGAAGCTCTCTGCTGATTGCGCTGACAGCAACAGTTTCCTTTTGACTTAGATAGGTGAGAATTTTACGCTCAACCGGATTCATATCCTGCAGTTTACCATATTTAAGCGGCATTTGTTATTTATGACAAATGGTGCACCCAGTAGGAATCGAACCTACATTTTAACTTCCGCAAAGTTATGTCCTATCCATTGAACGATGGGAGCGATGGATTTAGAGTACAGGAAAAAAACATTTTAGGCAAAAAGAAAGACGGTCCCGTGACCGTCTTCGTGATTGAGATTAACCAACCGATGCTTGCAAGCGCTGAGCCAGATCAGCGGCTTCGACCGGCGGCAAAGCGTTGTGAATTCTCTCCACGTACGCTCCTGGGTCGCGCGTGACCCGTGCCATGGTGGCGCGAACGCTGCGTCCAAGATCGGCATTATGGTAGCCGAACTCATTCCGCAGGAACTCTACCCGGCCGCGCGTCCAGTCACCGCCGACTTGAGCTTTGTGCTCGAAAGCCTTCACCAGCCAGCGCAGCTTCTGTTCTTCTTTGAGACGAAACCAATCCTGCTTTCCCGTATCCGGTTGAGCTCCCTGACGCCGGTGGGCTCTCGGTTGATGGCCTGGATGACCGTTCCGGGGAACCTCTAATTCAGGAGGATCCGCGTTATAAAGCGGGCTGGTTACAAAGATGGCGCTGGCCGCTCGAAACTTTTCCGCCTCGGCTTTGAGGGCATTGAACTCATCGAGGATTTCTCCCCCGATGGCATGGGCAATTACTTCCAACCGACTTGTGCTCGTACTCATACTTTTATTTTCTGCTTGTTTTTTCGTGGTTTTTCCAACTCTCGTGATGCCAGCCTCATCTACAAAATAAAGCGGACTTGTCATCCACTTTTGAGCGAACGACGCGAGAGTTAATTTTTCAAGACCAAATCGAACGAAGTACGTCCTCATCCGAAATGGCTTGCGGGTTTTGTAACGGCTTATGTACACGTACCGTTCAACTTCAACCGGCCAGCCGACATTCTTCTCCTTGAGAAGATTGACCAGGTCGATCAAAAATCCAAACTCCCGACGAGCCGCTTTAAGCGGATCGAACGGTTGAAGGAATTTAGGCGCGTCCGGTGGCCGCAGCTTTATCGGCAAAAGCTCCTGTTTTTCAAGAAGCTCATCAAAAAGCATGTTGGCAAATGTTTCGCCAAAAGCCTGCTCAGCCAGCGCCCGGTAGTGATGCCAATTTTCATATATCGGATTACGACGGGCGTCGGCAACCGTAATCGCCAGACAACCCCCCCTACTTCCGATAATGTAAGGCAATACAGGGGCGAACCGATCAATTGATGGACGAAAAGTGCCGCATAAATCGAGATGAAACCCATCAATACTGGTCTCGCCTATTCCATTCAGAATGTGGCAAAACGACGAGAGTTGATTGGTGACAGGATAGGGCTGTTGGGCAATAAGCACCGTCGCTTTTCTACGGTTGTGCTCAATAAGCCACGCGTGTTCGAGGGGAATGCCTTTCTCCATCCAGAGTTTCGTCTCCAGTCCTCTGCCGCCGAGCGTCGCTAGGCGCGCATCGGCAAGAGGTACCTGGCGAGAAACGAAGTCCAGAAAGGCTTCAATGACTGTTTCCTTGCTTGTTTTCATTTCAAATACCTAGTTTTCCTTTACCTAAAATAATATATTTATAAAATATGTCAACATTGACAGTTCTGCTTTATTATATATAATATGTTGAGATATGTATGAATTCCTTGAAAGCCATGAAGGATCCGGACTCTGATATCCTTGACTTCCCTACAGAAGAACGCCGCCGGGATCCCGGCAATATGAGCGTCGTGTTCCTGCTTAAGTATTTGATAAAAGAGCTTGAGCTGCGTAACAAAAATCGTGACCAAGAATCAAACGTTGCCCAGATTCTGGTAAAGGTCATTGAGCTATTTAAATGCCTGTTGGCCCATTCTTCCGAGCCTCAGATTATCGAGCGCATTCGAGCGTTGGTCACCCACGTTGAAAACTTCGACATGATGGCGGAAGGCCTGGTTCAAGCCGCTTACCGTCAAATCGAAGAGATCGCCGCCGAATTGGAAGCTCTGGAGAAAAATCCCCGCCCTACCGGTTCCCACGTATCTCTTGAAGAGATCGACGCCGAACTCGAGCGTCGGGAAACAAAACGTGAAAGGGTGGCCTCGACTCAAGAAGACCTCGAAAACGAAATCGCCCATCTTGAAGAAGAAATCAAGACAGCCGAATTGAAGATCAGGTTGAGCGATCAGCCGGCTATTGACCGGAAGAAGATCAAACAACAGCAAAACTTACTTCAATCGAAGAAGAAAACCCTCGAAGGTCTTATCGGGGGGATTTCGAAAAACGATGAAGAAGTCGAAACCTTAAAGCAGTATCGGTCCGCCCTCGATCTTACGAGAACAGGTTTACCGGAAGGCTTAATTGAAAAGAAAAAAATTACCCCCGAACCGTAAAGTTGGGGGGTTTTTATTTTTATTTAAAAAGTTCTCCGCGCACTTCATTGGTGAAGCGAGTGGCGCTATACGGATTGGTGCGGTGCATGTTCTGACCAATTGCCGTAAGGATCTGCATTAAACAGTGCTCTTTGCGGGCCTGTTTATTCACCGGCAACGACTTGTAACCGCCGCGGATGTTAACGTACACCATCTGCGAATTCTGCGAGCTTACCTGCGCAAAGATATATGGGTGCAGGCTTTGGTTTCGACAGAGGTGGTATGTCTTGTCTCGAATTTTGATCGAAACATGACGCTGATATTTCTTCTCTCCACCGGGCGGTTTTGGACCCGGGCCCGGAGGATCAATGATAGGACCCTTTGGCCCTCGAGGCGGCCCCGGCGGTCCAACAACTCCGATTTTGTCAGGCTCACCGAAGCGAGACTGAAACATCTCGACTAATTCATCGAGAGTTTCCGCGGCCGGACCGTTGATTGAATCCCGGTCGATAAGCGATCGAGCCTTGCTGGCGACCTCAATAAGGAACATATGGAGACGATTCCAGTCCTTACTACCTCCTTTCATGAAGTCTTTCGCCAAGGTGCTACGCGCGGTATTCTGATATCGCAGTAAACCTGGTGCGAAGATATCGCCTTGCAATTCCGGGTACCAAAGAGGCTCAGGAATAGAACTCATGAGCCTTTCACAGCTCGCCACCCGAAGTGACGTTTCGCTGTCGCAAAGCCAGCATCCGGAGGCTAATCCATCCTTTTCCGTCGTTGCCGATAGGTATGCCCGAAATTCGGCATGGTCTCCCCAGGTATGACTGACCTGGGCCTTGAGAGCCGGCGGGTAAACTCTTTTGCCGCCAATTTCAAGGTGGTACATCTTATCCTGCTCTCTCGGCAAAAACCATTTAATCGCTTCGTAGATCTCATCGTGAGAAGAGAACACGGGCGTTGGAATGACGATGGCCGTGAAGGAGCCTTGGATGTTCTTAAGGGGACCCATTTCGGTGGCAGAGGGCGAGATGAAACGATTAGTGTCGAAACCACCCGCCAACTCCGCTTTTTCCGGAACGACTTCCACATAACGAACGTTACCTTCCTTGCCTGTGCGGCTTAGAAGATAGTAGCCGTGCTTGATCCGTTCCTCAATATCACCGTTGATACAACGAGAATTGAGGGCCAGAGCCGCCAACCGACCGATTCCCTTTTGGGAAGCGCCGTTATTCGTATTCTGTGTTTTGAGCACCGCAAGTGGGGTGCCTAACCAGGTGAAGTAGCGATCGAGCGCCGGGTCGGTTAAACCCTCGCCGTGATCAAGCACTATCAATGTCTTGGCCTTGCGGTCGGGAGACAGTGGATGTTGATCCACCAACATCGTCTCGATTTTGACACCTTTTGGTTCCCAACGATTCTTTGGCATGCTGCAGACCAGGGAGTTTCGAGCGAGTTCGGCCCAGCACTGACCGGGGTTCTCGTACAAAGACGAGCTTAGGTTATCGATTAGGTGGAAGGCGGAAACCTTCATGGTTTTCATTCGTTTATTTTGTAGAGTTCTTGGAGGTCTTCTTGCGTCACCGGACAACTATTGTCGTCAATGTTCGGGACGGTTATGTTAATTCCAAAGTGGTCACAGATCGTTTTGATCGACTTAACGAGTTCAATCCGATCTCCGTCAAAAGCGTCATTACGCTCGATATTGTTTACTGCCACGAGGTCGGCAAGTGACCCAAGCATACTAATGGTGTGGTCTACGAGTTTTCGTCGTGGTCCTTCATCATTTGGCTCTTCGATTGCCTGCTTGGGCTCGCGCCTCCTCGGTCTGGGAAGAATTTCTTCCGTGTTGACCTGGTTAATTTTAGCGAGCACCGCCTTCGCGTCAAACGTCGGTTGGCGAAGGCCCTTGAGCGCGAGAAACACTCGTCGGAGAGTGGGTCTATCCATTGTTTCTTCCCCTCTTAAGCAGGCGCCGACAGGTTGGTGTCTATCGCCGCTTAAAAAAAGAAAACGTCTGGAAAAGGATCTCACCTGCTCGCTCTTCTTGATGTTTTCGTGACGATTGTGACGATTAACTGCGGCTTGGAGCTCTTCCAATAACCGGTCGTAACTCCATTTCCTCATCTCATCGTCGAGCTCATCGTGCAGATCGGCCTTAACCTCTTCAAAAATAAGGTCGTGGACCGTTGGGTCGTTTGGCTCTTTTTTCATTTTCATGGGTTTTCAAGAATCTAGACTAAATCTAAGGTGAATATATACTAACCTTGATACTTTGTCAACTGAGTGTTTAAAATAAAAAAAACCGGGTAAAAATACCCGGTTTTGAATGACATCGCTCACATTTTGAGCATTTCTCTCACGCCCTCAAACTTCCCCCTGAGCTGTCGCAGTGCAAGCTCCGCTTCTTGCTTGCCCTTAAAAAGCTCGAGGTTTCGAGCCTCCAATTCGGCCTTGGCGGCTGAGAGTTCGGCAATGAGCCTGTCTTTTTCAGCCGCCGCTTGCTCGAGCGCAACGATTTTTGCCTTGGTTCCATTTTCGTGCTCGATCAACTGTAAAAGCTGATCTTGCAGATTGCCGATGACCGGCAGAACCTTGTCGATATCGTCGAATATTTTTTCAACTGTAATCTGTTCGGCTTTGGAGGCTTCGGAGGCTTCGGAGGCTTCGGAGGCTTCGGAGGCTTCGGAGGCTTCGGAGGCTTCGGAAGGAGTGTTGTCAGGCCCGGTCTCAACCGGAGCACCTCCAGTTGTTACTACCGGATCCATAGTTTCCTTCAAAACCTGGTTCCCGTTCACCTCTCCGTTCGTACCCTTATCATGACCGTTCTTTTCAGGCTTGTCGAGAAACTGGTCTCTTCGTTCCTTAAAGGTGCTCAGGATCTTCTTGATCTCTCCGGTTGTTACAGCTCCAGTTGGGCAAATGACATTGCTCTCATTAGCCTTTCTTCTAATGTCAGCGGCCACTCCTGCGGATAGTCCCATGGTGATGAGTACCATTCCGAAACGCTTGTTGATCTGGGTACGAGGTCTGTCCTTGAATTCTACCTCAACCCAATCACCATATATTTGTGGAAGTCGGGTTGCCCCGCGACGTTCGAAAGTACCCTCCCCACCGACAATCAGAACTCTGCTTTCGACGGGAAGATGCTTGATATCTTCGAGATACTCAGAGAAATCTCTCACGAGAACCTCCGTGTTTTCATGCTTTT
>CAZYVN010000017.1:0-8144 GCA_964650925.1 uncultured Candidatus Saccharibacteria bacterium | reverse complement strand
GCTATATCGAATCCTGAGACGGATACTCTTGTTGCTAAAATGGCTGACTTCAGAGACCAGATGTCGCTTCTTTCACCGCAGCCCTTCACCACTTTCCGCCAGGTTCTCCAAAAGGTTCTTGCTAAAAAGACGGCCGGGATCAGGATCGACACTGTTAAGTACTCCCGAAAAGACAGCGGTGGCAAGCTGGTTCTTGGTGGGGTTGCCGCGAATAGGGAGTCACTCATTCAATTTAAGCGCGAGCTCGAGCAAGAACCTTCATTTGGTTCAATCGATCTGCCGGTGTCGACCTTGGCGAAGAGTAACGAACTACCGTTTACCTTTTCTATAAACGAAAAAGAATAACATGATGGATACATCAAACCTTAAAAAAACACTGTGGGTAATGGGTACGGTAACGATCGCTATCATCGTAGGCTACTGGTATCTCTACCAAGATTTAATGGAGACGACCGCTACGATCAGTAATCTTTCGATGAAAATAGATCAAGCTCAAAAAAAAGAGATGTTTTTCGAATCAACTCAAGAGATTGTTAAAGACACTGCCGCCGACCTGCCCAAAATTGCTTCATATTTTATTGATAAGGACTCGGTTGGGGATTTCATTGGTAGTATTGAAAAGACAGCTAGAGCCCAAGGACTTGATTTTAATGTTGATTCTGTGACTGTGAGCGACATCAAGGGTCAAAGCAACTATGAGTATCTCAATCTCGCCATCAGAACGATCGGCGCCTGGAGCCCGACAGTAAATTACATTTCAATGCTCGAAAATCTGCCGTATCAAACCAGGGTCGACGAAATCATGTTGAGTAAAGATAGTGACACCAAGACGGCTTCCTGGATCGATTCCTTTAACCTAACGGTTATAAAACATAAATAACATGCTTAAACAATTTTCCATTTTAATCGGCAACACCAAAACCATCGGCTCGAAATTGATCCGAAATTTTGGGTCGGATGTGAACGGAGATTGGCGTTTGGCAGTATATGGCTTCGTCGCTTTATTGGTCTGTGTTCTTGTCTTCGATCTCTCGGTTTTCCTCCATGTTCACAGCGGTGCTCTCTACTCAACCAATTCAACCGACGACGCCGCTCTTCAGTCGATTGACCGCGACACCCTTAAAAATACCTTGGATACTTACACTGCTAAACAAAGCCGTTTCGACGACTTGAAGGCCAATCCTCCGCAGTTGGCCGATCCGTCGCTTTAGTGTAGTCTATTAATACACGCTCCCGTAGTTCAATGGATAGAACCGCGGACTTCTAAGCCGCTGATGTAAGTTCGATTCTTACCGGGAGCACAACTATAAGTTACATCTAGCGAAAAGACTTGATTTTTGGCTGAAAAGGTTTAATTTTTGGTAACTCAAAGGTTTCTTTTAGTTTATCGTTTTCATGCTGGTCGCCGAGCATAAGATTCAAAAGTGAACGCAAACCCTCCAAGTATTCTTTTATCTGGATCATCCCGACCGCTACCCCATGCCAGTCGTCCTCCATTATCATTTCTTTTATACCATCGAGACGATTAATTAAGCCGTCTACCGCATCGGATTTTTGACTTATTTTATATTGATTGAAATAGGTAAGATAGTTGTCGATGTCTCTCAGGTGAGAATTTTTATATTTGGCAAGCCATTTCTTTACTGCTTCTTGCAGGTCTTCGTCTTTTATTTGTCGAACCTCTTCTTCATTTGCTACCGAAAAACCCAGTTCGACTGCATGTGTCCTTGGAGATTCCATAACATCCTTGATGTGGGTCGATACAACATTTCCGTAAAGAATCCCAGGAGTATTTATGGTGATATCTTCTAAGGCTACTTTGAGTGCCAATACGTTATCAAAGGTTCCCCTCTAGTTAAAATGTCGTCGTCGCTCGTTAAGTTCTACGCCCTCGGCTGTTTCAAGCACGTCCTCATCGCGACCTCGCTCATTTTTAACCCTTTCATGCTCGCTATATTTTTCGAACATAGTATGTATTGATTATTAATAGTGCTTGTAGTATATCACAAAGAAGAGTTTGATTATTTGGCTGTATTTGTGTACTCTGTAGGGGTATACTATTCGCGGGATTAGCTCAGTTGGTAGAGCAGCTCATTTACACTGAGAAGGTCGGGGGTTCAAGTCCCTCATCCCGCACTCGTTATGAATATTCCGATACTGTATGAAGACGAAGATTGTCTGGCGATCAATAAGCCGGCCGGCCTTGTCGTACACGCCGATGGGAAAAGTGATCAGCGGACGCTTACCGATTGGATTCTTGAAAAGTATCCAGAGACGAAAGATGTCGGGGAATCGATTACTCTTTCAAACGGCAAGGTTCTTTCTCGGCCGGGCATTGTCCATCGACTCGATAGGGAAACCTCCGGAACGATGATTATTGCTAAAAATCAAAAAGCTCACCAAGCTCTCAAGGCTCAGTTTCAAGACCGGACAATTTCAAAAATCTATAACGCGTTTGTTTGGGGTGAGATGAAAGATGACGACGGCATTATCAATCGTCCGATTGGGCGCAGTAAAAAAGATTTCAGATTGTGGTCCGCTCAACGAGGAGCGCGAGGGGAAATGCGCGAAGCGGAGACGTGGTACACCGTTAAAAAGAGGGGACACGGGTTTAGCTTTGTCGAAGTTGAGCCGAAAACCGGCCGGACTCACCAAATCCGCGTCCATTTTAAAGCCATTAATTACCCGATTGTCGCCGATTCGCTCTATGCTTCCGGCCGTCCTCCCGCTCTGGGATTTACCCGGCTGGCCCTGCATTCGGCGAGACTGTGCTTCATCGATCTAAAAGGTAAGCGCCATATAGTCGAGGCGCCGTTACCCGAGGATTTCAAGCGAGCTCTGGCTCAAATTGAGGCCGAGAATGATAAATAAAGGCCTAAAAGTTGCGAACATTTAGCTAATATGTTAGATTAGCTTTTACGTATGGAAAAGAAAAATGCCGCTAAAAACAGTAAAAATACCCTTACCCCGACTATTTCGTTAGCTTCTTCAGCTGACCGCAAGAACTTGGATCTACGACCGGGTGATAACGTTCGTGTCTGGCAGAAAATCGTTGAAGGTGACAAGACCCGTCTCCAGTCGTTTGAAGGATTGGTTTTGGCCCGCAAGCATGGCTCTGAAGCGGGGGCTACCTTTACCGTGAGAAAAGTGCTCGACAACGTTGGGGTTGAAAAAATCTTTCCTCTCTATTCGCCAATGATCGACAAGATCGAAATTATTCGCCGTTCAAAAGTTCGCCGAAGCAAGCTCTACTACATCCGAGAAAAAGCGACCAAGGAAATCCGACACAACATGCGCAAGCTTCTCACTCGCTCAGCCGACGAACGAACCGACACCAAACATTCAGTCGAGCCAAAAATCGAAACTGCTCCAACGGCTTGATAATCTCCGTTTTTTTCTCCATAATATGACATACGCGCAGGTGGCGAAACTGGTAGACGCACTACCTTGAGGTGGTAGCGCCCGCAAGGGCTTGGAAGTTCGAGTCTTCTCCTGCGCACCGCGAGAGTTGCTTTTATAACAGGCAAGAGGTATTCTCTATTTTAGATATGAAAAATGTTTCTCTTGGACGGCTGCGGATCATTGCAGACCGTGAAGATCTTTCTACAATTCGTCTGGCCAAAGAGCTCGAGCAGAATTTGGGACTTTGTTTCGATACGGACAATGTTGTGTTGTGCAACGAATGTGAATGCAAACAATGCGCTGCCAACCACACCTGCGACTTCATCCTGGCGGTGTTTACCAACATGCAATCGGAAACTACCGCTTCGATGATTTCCGTTTGCGCTCAGAATATCCGTTTGCGGGGCGGGACCATTCTCGTCCTTGAACCAGAAGGACATGAAAGAGTCCTTCCGTTAACGAATGAAATCAAAATTCCTTATCGTAAAGGCGACAATGTTACGCTTCAAGTCATTCGAGCAATCTGCGCTCACTACGACGTTTTGTCGGGGATGGGGCGAGGCGCTACGTTTGACTACCACGTCACTGTTCTCGAAAGTCTGGCTGCGGCAATAACCACACTATAATATGCTCACCACAGAAGATAGACAATGGCTCCTGGATTGGTTTGCTGGGGAGCGGGCGAAAGGTTTGAAAAGTGTTACTCTCATCCACGCCCCGCACCTCTTTACTCTTCCAGAAGAAGCTCAGAAGAACATTCCGCCCGGTGCCATCCTGGCTGAAGGATTTCTCGAATCGAAGCGCTCGGTAATCTCACCGGAGAATCTCGATGAATTTAGCGACGAAGAAATCGAAGAATTCATTCGAATACTCCGCGCTTCCGATGTCGAAGATCCCGATTTATTCTAAACAATTGCTTTTCTTTTTATACACTCGTTTGCCAACGAGTGTTTTTTTATGTATTGTAGTGGCTATGGTGGCTATGGTGTAATGGTTAGCACTAGAGCTTGTGGAGCTTTCAGTTCGGGTTCGAATCCCGATAGCCACCCCCAGCGGTCGAACAACTCCTTGTCTATGAGCGGGGGATGCTTGCCTTGGCCTACCAGTCCGCGCCAACGCATTTCTCCGTAATAGAAAGGATTCTTGAATATCTCGGCGAACTTGCCGAGTATTATTCTTTTGCCGTTTCTCGCGCGGAATCCTTTTTCATGGATGATATCAAGTATGGCAAGCATAGAATAATCACCTGTAGCATAGAGCTTGAATGCCTCTTGGATAAGCGGTCCTCGAATCGGATCAATGATAATAGTTCGCTTCTTGTCATCATCTTTTTCTCCTACATTCAAATAGCCTATGGCGGCATGTGTCGGCCAGCCGCCTTCATGGAATTTCTGCTCCATGCTTTTCGTGCTTTTGCGGGCGGTCAGCTGCGATTGGAATTGATTGAAGCCGGCTATGATCGTATCCATCAGATTTCCTTCGGGAGTATCTTCAAGTCCTGGCTGTGATACTGAAATGAGTCTTACGCCGTGTTTTTGCAGAAGGGCTTTTATTGTCAGGTGATCAGTGGTGTTGCGGGCAAGGCGATCCGTGTCCTGGACGAATACGGCCTTGATAGTCTTGTCTTCCTGGACCCGCAACAGCATATCTTGAAGCCCAGGGCGGTTCATATTCGTGGCAGTCCTGCCTGGGTCGTCGTAGACACCATCAGGAGCTAGGGAATACTCATCGCTGTTTTCGATGCTCTTTTTGCATAGGGCGAATGCGGCGGAAGTCAGAGGGGTCTTGGTTGAGATCGGAGAAAGTGGCTGCAGAATAAAGCAGAAATCAAACAAGATCGATGACGTCGAAATGGCGACAGTGGTTTTCGTTGCTTACGAGGACATCCGTGGGATCGCTATCCTCTGGTGGGACTATGATGTGATCGGACATTAATAATTGAGTTCCGTTCTTACTACCAAACTTAGGGGTCCAACCCCCAAGTTTTTTTAATTGACAATATAAGGTCCCTGTACTATGGTTACCTGGTTAGTACATCGAACCCGTCCGCCTACGATACCGAAGGTTTCGGTGTCTGCCGGTAGACATACATACAAGGAGTATCCGAGCAATTGGAACTCCTTTATTTACTAGTACCTGCATGAAAAAGCTCCGCGCGTAAGCGCGGGGCTTGAGGTTATGTCGTCTCGAAATACTTGAGGATGCGAAGACGGTCGCGATGGCGGTGAGCGAATTATGGCTCACTTTGCCAGCCAGCGAGATAATCGATGGTCTTGGTTACCGGTTTGCCGGTCAGTCGCTGCAGAATCGTGCCCCAGTTCCTCTCCTCCGTTGCCGTTTCTGCCGCATCGAATTTGCTGCGGACGAAAAGGATGGCTTTTGTATTTCCGCCAACGAAGTGGGTCAAGGTTTCCTGGAGTATCTTCAGTTCACCCAGGCTACTACAACCAAAGATAATCACATCGATAAATAGTATAATCGCCTCACGATGGTCGGCACGTTTTCTGTCGAAATCTTTAAGCAGATTTTTCAGGATTTTCTTTATACTTTCTACCTTTTGAGCTCCCGGGGACTCTTCATTGGCAGGCTGCTTTTTTCTGAGCCGCGCCAATACAGATGGTGTGAGGTTAAGTCCGGTCAATATGTCCAGATGGATTTTTTCGGGATCGACATTGAGGTTTCTGATAACCCTTCTGGCGCAATTCGTCTCGATCTGCAGAATGGCCAGCAGTATGTCCTCGACGCCTACGTATGTATGCTCCAAGGTCTTTGCCTCGGCCTCGGCGCAAGAGAGGATTTGCTTCAAGCGGGGTGTCGGATTTCGTGCGGCGTCGGCAGGTATATTATCGGGCCCCATCCCTACCAATTTTTTAATTTCGTTTCGAATAGCCTCGGCAGTAAGCCCGGCTTTTAACAAAATCCCGGCTACCAAACCCTTGCCCAACTTTGAAATTCCAAGCAGGACATGTTCGGAACTCAGAAAACAGTGATTAAGCATCACGGATTCCCTTACGGCGGTGGCCAGGACGTTCCGGGCTGCCGGGGTAAAATTACCTAAGTCTCTTTTGATTGCTTCTTCTAAACTCGGCTTTTTCATTACTTTTCCTTTTGTGGTTGTTTTCAAAATACTCAAGCTAAACTTTCATCAACATACATTTAATACCGCGAAATGTAAAGCGAGGGCATGTCTCCGAAATGTTGACATCTTTTGATAAATGTTCTAATCTAAATTTAGATTGTCGGAAATTGAAAACTACATATGAACAACAAACCAGTTGCCAAAAAAAGCTACCGAGTTAAGTTCTCGCATTCCTCGCCGCCGAGCTGCGTCATGGAAGCAAAAAAGCGGCTCGATACGCTCGAAAGATTCATGTCGGTCATCCGCGGCCAATTCGAATCCAAAACGGAAAGAGAATTTGGCACGCCTGACCAGTACGACATCTGGAAAAACCGTGCCACTAAAGTCTTATCGCTCATGAATAATGAGCGCAATTTTGTGAGAGACTGGCTGCGCCACCTTCCACAACTTTCGGCTATTTCTCAGGTAAAAACCGAGAAGAAGCCTTCGGAAGAAGAGCTTGAAAAGGAGAGAAAGATCCGGAAGATGGTGGATAGTTTTTTCACCGCTGCGCCGCCCTACGAACCGATATACACCGAGAAAGTAAAACCGACTTCGTTGGGGGAAATCCGAGCAAGGAAAGTCGCCATCCAATTTATCCAGGATTATTATGTGCGGTTTCTGCGTGAACTGCAAAATGAATCCTTGCGGTTGGATTTTTCGACGCCGGAATACTTCGCCGAACGCCGTCGAGTGGGTCACAAAGTTTACGAGATGGAAAACGAACTCAAAAGTTTGAATCTCGCAAAAAAAGGTTTAACTGTTGGCCAAAAACTAGCCGTTGTCCCATCGACGGAAAAAGTGCCTGTTGAACAAACGGAAACAGTCCAAGCGATTCAACAGGAGATAGAAGACCTTAAGGCGAAACTCGGGATGAGGTCTGCCAGCATGTGTTCCTTTCTTCATTCAATTGTCACCAGGAATTGCGCTAACCTCAAGATAACGGAGGAAGAATCGAAAACCATCGAAGGTATCGGACGCTACATTGAAACGGTCGCCCGACACCGCGCCCTCTCATCGTATAGGGATTAGTTCGTTTTCTATAGAAAAGCCCCGAGCGTAAGCGAGGGGCTTTATGATTATCTTTTTAATTGTTTGAGCGACCGAGCGAGATTGCTTCGAGCTTTGTTTTCATACTTTTCTCGAAATCGGTCGGTTGAAAAAATCGACGGGCGATCGAGGAAAGATTGAAGGATCTTGGCTCGGCCTGCTCGGAATTCGTCATCGGGAACCCATCCATACTCTTTGCGGATTCCGGCTTCATAAGCCTCAAACTCTTTTTCGGATGCGCCGAGAATCATGAGGTCGAGGTCGACGAGCACTTGGGCCGAAGGGTCAGTCGGTATCTGCGTATGCTTGGTCGCCAAAATGAGGTTATATACATGTTCGCCCAATAAATCGGGCAGGCCCATCTTTTTAGTCTCTTCTTTAGCATAGTCGCCACTGTGCTCTTCGTTGTTTGATGACATTGTATGGTAGATGGAATCATGAAACCAGATAGCAAGAGTGATGGTTAACTCTTTCCCGCCCATAAGCTCATACTCGTAGAGCATGGGTAAAATGTTGCTAAGGTCGTTGTAGGCACGTTCGGAATAGGCGGAGGTAAACAAAAAATCCCCCAAAA
>CAZYVN010000016.1:0-8231 GCA_964650925.1 uncultured Candidatus Saccharibacteria bacterium | reverse complement strand
AATCTTCGAAAATCGCTTATCGGTCAAGGAGTACTCGCCGATTTTGTCGGCATTGGGCGTCGCAATCATTTCTTTTAATACCTTTTCGTTTTCGGTAGCCTTACTTTTTACCACCTTGCCCTTCTCAAACCATAATTCAACGCCCTTGATGATCGTACCGTATCGGTAGAGTGGCTGATTAAACCTGATCCAGCCCTCGGTACCGCGCCAATCCGGAGAAGTAAAAATTTCAAAGCTCGGAATATTTCTACCGCTGCCCGCCACCCATTTTCTTTTTTCGCCCAACGAAATCCAAAGGTCGGCATCCGGACCCTCGATGCGAAGCTTATCGATGGGTAGTTTGTTTAATTTTTGTCGAGACGTCTCCATTTCTCGATAGGTTTGTTTCCAGCGACCAATCGGGTTTGGGTCATCAAGAAAACAGGCCTTGATAATTTGCTGCCAATAGGCCTTGAGAGAAAGTCCGGCCTCGCGCGCCATCGCTTCCGTTCCCCACAACGCCAGCGTCCAGGTAAACTCGCCACGATTTTCTTTTTGATTGCGCCATTCTTTGTAGGGCTTGAAGGCTTCGCCGCGCAGCATCATCTTTTTCGGGTCGACACCTTTGAGGGCGTTTATATCGGTATCCGAAAGAATCATGATTGAATGATCAATTTCATCAACCAATCCCTTACTGTAACGTGCCGGAAAAAAACGAAGCTGCTCTTCGCTTGCATATTCAAAAAAATCCCGTTGGATATTGAAACGTTCGTCATCATCGGGTACATATTGAGCAATGATGTGTCCACCGGCTTTCCAGATGGCTCGGCGAAGCTCGACAAAAAGCGGCTTGGCGCATTCATTGACAACCAGCTGAACGACCTCACCCTTGGCAAGACCCTTACCATTATTTAAAGCAAAATTAACAAGAACATCGGCGTACTTTTCTAGTATTTTCTGTGTCGGTTCGTATGATATTTTACTCATGTTTCGATTGTAACATATTAAACACCGAGTGTTGAATGTTAGACACTCGGTGTTTAATATTTGTTCAACTAGGCTCGTCGACGGGCTAATAGACCGGTCAATCCAAGCACCGCTAGAAATGAAGCGATGATTGTCCAGGTTGCCTGAGCTTCACCTCCTTCACCTGTTACCGGCAAACCTACCGTGCTTGCTCCAAGGACACTGCCGGTGCCGCTTGAAGATACTTGGCTGGTTGCTTGACCGTCACCACTGCTGCCGGTCGGGTTTCCGGTTAGACCAATGATGAAGACATTTGAACCTGGCGTGATTGTGCTTGTTGCTTGGCCATTAGCGGTGGTACTGATAGTGCCGGTACCGGTGCCATAGTTGGTGATTGGCGGTCCCTGATACCCTTCTGCATACACATTACCCACCACTACAAAACCCAACAACGCAATCGCAGCCGACGAAACAATAATCTTGGGGTTCATAGTATATTTAAAGATAAGCTGATAAACCTTCCCACACATACTAAGACTCATTAGTATGGTCTTTCTTACACTTCATTATTGAGCTTCTAAAAGAATAAAATGCGAACCTTTAAAGCGTGTAAGCAATTTGACCGATTGCCAGATCGCAGGGGCCGTAGACGGAGTAACCAGATAGAGCGGTCGATCGGCTGGCGGCGTTGAAGATGCGCGTCGAAGATCGCGCCCGCCGCTATAGTAGCGAATCGTCTCCCAAAACTCCGGCTCGTTCATGTAAACCGGAATGGTGTCGTCTTTGATAACTAATCCAATCTGTTTTTCTTCCGCTGCAAAGGCATGCTGGGGATTAAAATCATCAGTAAGGTGAAAACCAATGATTACTGACCGTACAAGTGCATCTATGAAAAGTATCGCAAAGAAAAAAACCAGTGCGATTTTTATTCTGGCCTCGAGGTATTGCCACAGCTCTTTACCAATAAGAGCCAGCGCGAGGGCGACGAAAGGATAGAGTGGAATGAGGTAGTAGGCTGATCTGGTTTGAGCTGAAGCGAAAAGCGCAAAGATACTAAGTGCGGAAATAATGCACGTTAAAATAAACCGTCGCATGTGCCGATCGCCTTGTTTGAAAAAATAAGCCCACACCACAATACTAATAATTACAAGGAGTGACCACGGCATCGCATAACTATAGAATGCCTGAAAATAATCCCCTAGCCCAAGAGATTGACCGAAAAAATTATGCTGGTAGCGATTAACAACCTGAATAAAAAGATACGACTGCCAGAACTCAGAACCAAAGCGAAGTGATTCATATATATGCCATGGCAAAATGACACTTAATAGTACGGCTAGGCCACCATAAAAATAACCTTCTCTCCAAAACGTCTTCCGTTCAACAAGAGCAAAGACCATGACTGGTAAAAAAGCCACCAACCCGGCCGCGCTCTTTGTCATGACTGAAAGCCCGACTGTGAGTCCCCACAATAGATACCATTTTTTATTTTTTCCACTCATGACCCATGCGTAAAAAGAAAAAATAATGAAAAATGTAAGGAGCATGTCGAGCTTTACCTGACGTCCGACATCGACAATAGCCGCAGTATTCATAAGTATCAAGCCGGCGATAAACCCCCACCCGGCTTTCTTTGTCACTTCATACGCAATAAGGAAAACGACAATCACGGTAGCTATGGCTGCCAAGGCCGAAGGTAGGCGCAGAGCATATTCCGGTGAAGATATACATAATTGAAAAAACCGAGCCAACCAAAAATAAAGCGGCGGTTTTTCAAACCAAAACTCGCCAATGAAACGAAGCGAGAGTAGGTCATGATTGGTAGTACTTTCTTTTAAGATCTGAGCATAAGCAGCCTCGTCATAATCTATAAAAGGCTGCCGACCTAAACTAACCAAAAATACGACGACGCTTAATGCGACGAGAATACCCAAAAAGTAAAACACTCGTCTGTTCATTTAAGTACAGACGAGTGTTTTGACTATTTCTTACTCTATTAGTTAAATGGAAAGAAGATTCTTGAATGCACCTATAACCGCCGCTCCAAATGAATTATTGTTGTCTCCTGGATTATTATTACTATTATTCATAAGATCCTGAGCCTTGCTCTGGAAATCCTCCATATTCTGGAAGAAGGTGTCGATACCATCACTTGAAGCACCGACTTTGATTTTATCGAACTCGGTGTTGAGATTTTGGAGATCTTGTTGTAGACCGGAAACATCAACCTTCTGACCGCGTAAGTTGGTAACCTCTCGCTTGAAATTTTTTAATCCTCTCGGTGTATTAATAAGTTTTTCAATTTCCATTCGGCACTGGTTGAGGTCGTCAAACTGTAGTGAATCCTTAATATCTTGTAGATCATCCATCGACGTCACTGAAGCGGCCTTGGTAGCGGCATCGGTTGCCTCGCTGATGGTATTTCGGCAGTCGTTTGAAAGAGTGATGTTTTCAGACTGGAGTTTGGTAACGCGTTTTTGTAATTGAGCCAAGAATTTCTGAGCGGATTTAGCCATCATTGCGCCTTGCTTTGCAGCTTGATCGGCCTGATTTTTATCCATCTGAGCCTGCACGTCGGCTTGATTTGTCTGATTCTGTCCGTTCGCGCCATTCATCATTGGGCCAAACGTTTTCATCATTTGTTGGAATTGCTGCGGACCACCCTGACTACTGCCCTGACCGCCTCCTTGACCTTGGTAGACTTGGTACATTTGGCGCATTTTATTGTACATGTCCATCTGGTCAGGGGTTAGGTTCTTTTGTCCTTGACCGGGTTGAAACTGCTGAAAAGTTCCCATCATTCCCGGCTGAGGCGGAACTGGAGCTGTTACCGTCTGACTGCTACCACTTGAACCCGAGCTTCCTCCAGAACTTCCCGAACTGCCTGAGCCGTCTGAACTTCCTGAACCGGAATCGGCGTGGGTTATGACCGGAGTGATTAAAAGAAGCAATGAGCTAACAAAAAGGGCTATTGATTTCATTGGTGCTAGTTTTTTCATGGCGAATAATGACATAATTGTATCATGTCAGGTAGTCGCTATTCGCTGCTACTTTTCCACAGTTGAGATATTACTGGACGGTGAGTGTTCCTCTCATCCCCATTTGTCGATGGGTGCCGACTGAACAGTAGTACTCGAAGGTTCCAGCCTTATCGGCGGTGAATTCAAAACTCTCTTGGGCACCGCCGTTTATCTTCGAAGTACCGACGTTATAGCCATCGATTCTGAAGTCGTGGAAACCGCCGCTATTAACGAAGGTGATTTTTACCTGGTCACCTTGATTGACGGTTATGGTCGAAGGGTCGAAGGAGAAGTTTTTACCGGTAACGGTAAACTCCTTAACAGCTCCGGTCTGAGGCTGAACTGACGAACTCGTCTCCGTACTCTGAAGAACTTCGGCGTTTTGACTGCCGCCTTGCGGGACCGACGAACTACGCACATAAAGCGCGATGCCGATTAAAATGACTATAATGACAACAAGCCAGGTTAGTGCTTTTCTACTCATGAATGATGATTGGTTAATGATAGGTCTAGACTTTCATTATACGACTTAAAACTGGAGCGTGGCAAGCATATTTTCAAAGACTGTTGTTATGCCCGCCTCATCGTACCTTTTGGTAGTGGGTTTTGAGTCGAGGAGATTATTAATATCGACACTGTGCAAGAACAACCGAGCGATATAGCAGGCGCCGCGACTGGCTGCCGAAGCATAGACAACCTCGTGGTAGAAATTACTATTTGTTACACCCTCATCGTGAGTAACCTGGGTATAGGTCCGCCCGTTTTTAGCCAACATCATTTCCTTATCCTTCGACGCATCGGGTACGAAATTTTTAGCTTCGCAGGCGAGATTACTCGTTTCGACACTTACATAACTATCACTGGAAAGATTAGTCCCCTGCCAATATGTTTTAGGTAGATTGAACGCTACCCCGCTTATCGTTTTATTTTTACCAAGTCGGGTATAACGGTAGTGTTGATTAATAGTAAAATCAGCCGGATATTGAATACGGAAGTTGTATGTCGGGCTTTCAAAGCTTTTCCAGACGGTAGCCGGAAAATCAACCTTAGCGACCGGCGGCTGGTTTACATAGCGATTATAACCAAGGACAAGGACCACGGCCAGAATACCGATGACAATTTGGGCCGGTCCAAGAGAGGGGGACTTTTCCTTGTCCATATGTTGGCGATAATGACTTTATTGAGCGGTCGTAGTTGTCGTGCTGCCTGTAGCGGTCTTGATTTTTAATCCTGTAGTCAAACCGAGTTTATTAATCTTTTGAGCGTCTTGTCGAGCGGCATTAATATCTTGCTCAGCGGTCTTTAGTTTTGCTCGAGCGTCTTTGAGAGCTTGATCGTTTGCCGCCATCTTTGTTTTATCTCCCTGGTCAGGAGTAAGGCCGGTTAAGCTTGAAATGGCCGCTTGAGCCTGGGCTTGAGCATCTGCTGCTTTGGCATTGAAATCAGCAAGCGTTGCTTGAGCTGAAGTGACATCCTTACCTGCAGTTTGAGCTTCAGTGATCTTAGCTTGGAGTTTGGTTGAGAGAGTGGTTAGGCTGTCGACAATTGTCAACAATCGGTCTGCAGCGGCGGTAATCTGAGTTTCCGGCATAACGAGCATGTAAATTCGGTAGGAATCGGTGATTGATTTGGTGTCGGTTTTAAGAGTTGTTTGGTCGGTATCGCCATCAATTTTTGCTTTGAGGGTCTGGAGAGCCGTTACTTGAGCGTTAATTGCAGTGGTAAGATCGGTCTTTTGAGTAGCGCTTACCTTTACCATTGCATTTATTTGAGCGCTTTGCTTCTGCAAGCCGGCAACTCGTCGGTCGATTTCCGCATCGGCTCGTGACTTTATTTGCTCGTTTCGCTTTGCTTCGAGAGCGGCCTTAGCCTCGGCTCGAGCTTGCGCTTTATCGGTCATCTTAACGCTGGTTGAAGCCGAGGTACCGGTAGTGGTGACATTAGCCGTCGCGCCGACATTAGCTCCTGCCGTAGCACCGTTTGTTTCTGCGAAAACGGGAAATGCCGCTGCCAAAGCAATCGCCGTCGCTCCCGCCACAGCTATATGTTGTAATTTTTTTGAAGTAATCATGGTTGTTGTGTAGATTAATTGTTATTGGGATTGTGGGATGGGTTTATCGGTGAAAGCGGTTGAGACGTTGGCGAAGTTGTAGTCGTAAGCTTTGACCTGGGCGTCAATAGCGGTAAGATCCTGGTCGACGGTGGTTGGAGTTGGCGAGGCTTTGACGTGAGTTGGCTCGACCGGCGTGACGTTTTCGGTCACTACTGGTCCGGCTCCTCCTTGAAGACCGTACCAGAAGCCGATGGCGATAAGGACAATGACAATGAGGCCGATGATAATTTTTGAGTTAGTTGACATAAATAATCCTCAGACGTTATTACGTTTATAATTAAATTCGACGTCTTTTAATTATACACCCAAAGCGCTACAGGGCGCTACCCCAGCCCGGGCAGTAACCGCAATAACAAACAGAATTTTGAACTTGTGAAGTAATGTGTTAATTTATAAAGACATTGCAGGTAATATGTAATGCTATTGCGGGATCGTATAATGGTAGTACAGCGGCCTTTGAAGCCGTGAATCTTGGTTCGATTCCAAGTCCCGCAGCATTTTAAAAAAGTATCGAAGGACCTAGAGGGGTTGAGGATCTCTAGGAATTCCTTGCTAGAAGTTGTTCGGCTTCCTTTCTTCCGTTGGCTCGTAATTTCCAAAAGCCTTCGTTATCATCAACGAGACTTTTGAGTCTGGTCAAAGCAACATCTACCAAATTACCTCGATATCCATGTCGATGAATAGCAGCCGAAAGTTCTGGTCTAGAAATTCGATCTGGATAGTGGGCATTTAGAAGTAGTAATCCTAACTCGCGAGGATTGAGATTTCGTATATTGATATACAGTCTGCCGTCGATGTCTTCAAAGTACGGATATTTCTTCTCACTAAGTAACTCTGTAATTCTAAGAGTCTCTTCTGGTGTAGATGAACCCTTGGCTGCAAAACGAATCATTTCCGCCAAAACCCAAGAAGCAATGGGAAGCGTGGCTGATGCATCCATTTTGTTGGGATCGATTTGGTCTGGATCATGCCTTGCCCCACGATTACTAACTATGTCGTACAGGAATATTCCGGCGCGAGGAATAAGTAATCTCACCGTATCATCGTAACCCGTTACTTGTTCCATGGAACGTAATATTGCTCCGACCTTGAATTGTCGGGCAGGAGGAAGTGTCTTTCCACAGTAAAGGTAAATAGCTTTTATGACAGCCTCAATAAACTTCCCACCCTTAATTAGCGATAACTCCCAGTCACCAGCTTGGTAGGCTCTTACCATCTCCTTGTAATGCTTGATTAAGGAGTCCACGTGTTTCTTTGTGAATTGGGTCGAGAGAGTATGATTTATCGTCTGTTCGTCAGTCATGTTTATTTTTGCTCATATACCCACACTTTTTTCCCATCAGTAGTTTGCTTGCTACGTGTTAGATTACCTTTTCTATACGCGTTGAGAAGGTGCCAGGGCAACTGCTCTATCGGGGGAAAGATGGTCATCTCATCTAGTTTTTCCTTGAGCTGATTGATTGTTTTTCCACCCTTGAACCACTTTTTTTCCATTAGACTTGCGAAACCTTCCCCTAGGGTTGGTTTATTACTGTTATTTGAACCGCGCTTTGCTTTAGCTTCCTTTGTAGATTTTGATTTTGAATCAGCCTTTGAGTGTTTGGTTACCACTGGTCCAATAGGATCTTGTTTCGAAAGTAGAGTCTGTATTGTCGATAAGTTATGCGAAGGAATCTCGTACCTTCCTTTATGAGTAACAATGATTTTTCTATCCTCAAGCCCTCGTAGTATGGGTCTGACAGAACCGCCAGGAATCCCTGTTGAATGTGTAATCTCGAGCGGGGAAGCGTCTTCTGGCGGAGTATCTTTCTCTATGAGAAACTTCCAACCCTTTAGGGCAACGAGGTAGAGGAGGATCTTCCTGTCGTTAGAGAGAGTTCTGGCGTTTGGAAGCAATACGACCTTTTGGTTCTTGGGATCGTATTTAATTCGATCCGCAATGATTGTCTCGATCTGCTCTTCGGAGACTTTGGTGGAATCAATAGTGTGGTTTTTGAGTGCCATAGGTATATGGTTATTAACTTTATAACACATACACTAATACACCCATAGAACAATAAAGTCAAGAACGAAAGAAAAGCAAATTAAGAATTAAAAGCTGTCAATACCTTTTGAGTCAGGTTGATTTTGCTCTTCAAACATCCCAATAAATC
>CAZYVN010000015.1:0-8455 GCA_964650925.1 uncultured Candidatus Saccharibacteria bacterium | reverse complement strand
AGGGTTTTTTGACACATGTAGTCAAATAAATGACCTTAAACCGTAGCAAAAAACGTAGCAAAAAAGAAAGGAGGTAGTTAATGAAATTCCTCTTTGCCGTTTTATTGGCTGCGGGGATCAATCTTTCCGCGCAGTCGCTTGAACAAGAAATCGTGACCAATGTGTATGTTGGCACGAATTTCACTAAACATATAAGCGGTGTTGGGGTAGGCCTCTATCGAATAAACGAAACCTACCACGCTGGGGAACTTGTGAGAAATTTCGAGATCGCCTACAACCCTTCGATGGGTACTGTTGGAGAAATAGTAATGAAAGGAGTAAACTCAATCGCAACCCAATTCCAAGGGTCGGCGCAAGACACTTCTACTAAATTCTATTTCAGTTCGGTGATGACAACGACGTTTGCCACAACCAACATGGACGCAACTCCAATGGTTGGAACGAGTGGAGAACCGGTCACATTCACGCTCAACAGCGACTTACTCATCCCTTCGGAGGTTGTTGCGCAGGGGCTGCCCGTAATCTATGGATCCTACCAGGGATACTGGCTTCCGGACGTGAGAGCAGTAAACTTCATTCCGATTGAAGTTGATGGGGTTGAAGGCGCGAAAGTCGAAACTCTCAACGGAGTCGATGATCCAACCTGCCATTTGATCACCTATGCTGGCGACGGCTTCGTCTTCATCAATACGACGTATGTCTCTGGCGACGGTCCGCATTTCCACATTGAGTTTGTCTCTGGCACCGACAAGGTGGTCATGGACAGCAAGAGTGGGGAAATCATAAAGCCGATTGTGCCTCAGGTGAGGCTTGCAGGCTTCGTGCAGGGCGTGCCCCAGATTGAAGTGAAGGGCGACGGTGAAGTGGTAGTCCAGTGCTCGAGTGGCCTCAGGCACTGGGTCGACCTCATTACGGTTAGTGCGCCGGGAATGTACTCGGACACTAACGCTCCGGCCGGAGGCATCCGTTTTTATCGGATCAAACCGGTAGAAGCTCAATAACATGATTACATGTTTCAGTTTCAGACCCCGCACTCGCAAGAGTGCGGGGTTTTTACTTTCTGGGGAAAATAATTGACTCGATTTCTGTTATACTAAAAGGGATGTTTGTTGAAGAAAAACAACTCAGGGATTTTATTCTCGACGGCGGCTTGGTCTCCCGAGCTGACTTTGATGAAGCCGAGAAAGAAGCGGTTGATAAGAAGGTAAAGGTGGGGCAGATCCTCGTCAGTAAAGGAAAAATCACCGAGGATAACCTTCGTCGAATGCAGGCCTATGTGCTCGGTATTCCATTTGTCGATCTTAAGGGCCAGAAAATTCCGTTTGAAGTGCTTTCATTGGTGCCCGAGCCGATTGCCAGAAAGCATAATATTATTGCTTTCAAAAAAACCCCCGAAGCGCTCGAGGTAGCCATGCTCGACACAGACGATCTTTCGGCAATCGATTTCGTCAAGAAAAAAGTCCGACTTAAAATCCTGCCTCGACTGACCGATACCGAGTCCATTAAGAGTGTCCTGCTTCAGTATCAAAAAAGTCTAAAGGCGGAATTCGGCGATATTATTACCAAAGAGGCGGCGACGATTAAAACCATTGATGAAAATGCTACCGAGTCAGTAGCCACGAAGGATCTTAAGAAAATTGCTGAAGATTTGCCGGTAGTGAGAATTTTCGACACGCTTCTCAAGCACGCCATTATCCAAAACGCTTCGGATATCCATATTGAGCCGCAGGAAGAACAATTATTGGTCCGCTATCGAATCGATGGTCTGCTCCACGATGCTATGATTTTGCCGAAAAACGTCGAAGCAAGCATTACCGCTCGCATTAAGGTGCTCTCGAATCTCAAGCTCGACGAAAAACGTCTGCCTCAGGATGGTCGGTTTAAGATTGAGATGAATAAGGAGAAGGTTTCTTTCCGAGTCTCGATTTTACCGATTTATTATGGCGAAAAAACGGTCATGCGATTACTGCGCGAAAACGTTTCCGGCTTTACCCTAGAAGGCTCGGGTTTTCACGGTGTTAACTTGGAGCGCATCCATAATGCCATGAAAAAATCGACCGGTATGCTCCTTACAACCGGTCCGACAGGTAGCGGTAAGACGACGACACTTTATACAATGCTTGATATTTTAAATACTCCCGACGTTAACATCTCGACCATCGAAGATCCGGTTGAATATCAGATGGCTCGTATTAATCAAACTCAGGTCAAACCTGAAATCGGCTTTACTTTTTCGATGGGTTTGCGAACACTTGTCAGGCAGGACCCAGATATCATCATGGTGGGAGAAATTCGCGATAATGAAACGGCGGCGCTTGCGGTTAACGCTGCTTTGACCGGTCACGTTGTCCTTTCAACCCTTCACACCAATTCTTCGGCCGGCGCTATTCCGCGACTTATCGATATGAGGGTCGAGCCTTTCCTTCTTGTCTCGACAATAAACGTCATCATTGCTCAGCGCTTGGTGAGAAAACTTTCGGAAAATAAAGAGCGTTACTTTTTAAGTAAGTCGGAGCTTGAGGTTCTCGGTCGCTCGGTTGAACTTGATAAGGTGCTTAAATATTTGAAGGATGAGAAGGTCGTTGATAAGAATGCGACCTGGGATAGGGTAGCATTTTACAAGCCAAAGTCTTCAAATAGTGGGGAAGACGGCTTTAACGGGCGTGTCGGTATTCATGAGGTGCTCGAGATGTCTTCAACGATCAAGGAATTGATCATTAAAAACGCCACGGCCGACGATATCGAGCTTCAGGCCAAAAAAGAGGGGATGATGACCATGCTTGAAGATGGTATTTTCAAGTGCGCTCAAGGGTTAACGACTATCGAAGAGGTGTTGAGGGTTATCACGGAATAATACCTCACCCCATGTTATAATTTCTCAATATGCCAACGTTCATCTATACCGCTCAAAAGGAAACAGGCGAGAAGTACACCGGAGAAAAGGAAGCAAAAGACAAATTCGCCCTTTATAAGGAACTGAAAGAAACGGGTGACATCGTTATATCGGCGCGTGAAAAGAGCGAACTACCCTCATCTTGGAACAGAGTTCAGTTGTGGGTTAAGGATTTCGGAACAATTCATACTCACGAAAAAATTATCTTTGCGCGCAATTTGGGTTCGATGCTCAAGGCTGGACTATCTGTGTCTCGCAGCCTCAACGTTATGAGCAAGCAGGCTCGCAACAAGAAGTTGAAAAAACTCATTGATAGTCTCAACGAAAGCATCCGTGGGGGTAAAACATTAAGCGATTCCATGAGTGATTTCCCGGGTATATTTTCACCTCTTTTTATTTCCATGGTGAATGCCGGAGAACAGAGTGGTACCTTGGCCGATTCGTTAGCGATTGTAGCCCTGCAAATGGATCGATCGTACTCTCTTACCAAAAAGATCCGGGGAGCGATGATGTATCCGGGAATTATATTTACCGTCATGGCAATTATCGGTGTTTTGATGCTCATGTTTGTAGTGCCGACTCTAACCGCGACGTTTAACGAATTACACGTGACTTTGCCGTTCAGTACTCGCTTCATTATCTGGGTGAGTATGATTCTGCGAGAACATTTTCTTATCACGTTACTCTTCTTAATCTTGGTAGCTGCTGGTCTTTATGCCGGAAGTAAAACCACAAAAGGCAAGAGAATATTCGACGCCTCAATCCTCCACATTCCCCTCATTTCGCCGCTCGTTAAAGAGGTTAACGCCGCGAGAACCACCAGAACACTCGCTTCGCTTCTTGGGTCGGGGGTCGATCTGGTCGAATCGGTCAGGATTACCTGCACTGTTCTTCAAAATTCCTACTATAAAGAAGTTCTTGAAAAATCTGAAAAGGAAGTCCAGCAAGGCATCCCTCTTTCAGAGCTCTTTATTAAAGAGGAACGTCTCTATCCTTTGTTTGTCGGAGAGATGATGAGTGTAGGCGAAGAAACCGGCAAAATTACCGATATGCTTCTCCAAATCGCTGTTTATTATGAAGATGAAGTTGAGCAGAAGACAAAGGATATTTCGACAATCATCGAGCCCTTTCTTATGGTTATCATTGGTTTGGCAGTCGGATTCTTTGCGGTTGCCATGATTACGCCAACATATACGGTACTTAATAATATCTAAACACATGAAGCGAAGTTCGGGTTTGACGCTTATAGAAATGGTTGTGGTGCTCGGAATCCTTTTTGTTATAACCAGTATTACCCTTAACGCCTTTGTTTCTTTTAATAAAGAGCAAGCGCTCGACAAGACAACTGCTAAGGTCAGGATTATGCTCGAAGATGCTCGCAATCGAACCCTCTCTTCAATAAATGATACTCAGTATGGTGTTCATTTAGCTTCAAATAAAGCCGTCTTGTTTCAGGGCTCGAGTTTCAATTCAAATGACCCAAATAACGAAAGCCTTACCTTGCCAACCACCGTTACTATCGCAACCGCCACACTTCAGGGTGGCGGTATGGATGTCCTCTTTAATCGATTAAATGGCACGACGAATACTTACGGTACTACCAGCCTGATGATTGTGGGAAAAGCCAACCAGGTCAAATCGATTGTCATTTACAAGACCGGCCTTATTGATACCAATTAATGACTATGTTTAGACTAAAAAAAGGTATGGGGTTGCTTGAGGTGCTAGTTGGCTTGAGTATTATTGCTGTGGCTATGGCTGCTATTGTGGGTACCTACCGATCCTACCTAAAGGCCGCACTTTCATCGACAGATTCAATCAAAGCTGCATATCTGGCTGAAGAAGGTTTTGAAGCGGTCAAATTTTTACGCGATTCGGGCTGGACCAGTAACATCGCTTCTCTTTCGGCTGGCACTAATTATTCGCTGTGGTGGAGTGGTACAACGTGGAAGGCGACTACTACTCCGCAGTATGTGGATGGAATTTTTTGGCGCTACTTTACGATTTCACCGGTTTCTCGAGATGCAAATGACGACATTACGACGAGCGGCGGTACTGATGACCCCAATACCAAAAGAATCGACGTGACCATCGCTTGGCCTTCGGGTGCTGCGACGACTACCAAAACGATCTCCACGTACATTACTAATCTCTTTAGCAACTAACATGAAACAAGGTTTTTCATTAATCGAAATGGTGGTGTACGTAGCAATTATGGCGGTTACGTTTGTAGTTATTGCCAACATCAGCCTTTCAATGACCCGCTCGTACAAATCCCTTCTCGCCACTCGAGATATTAATAATGCCGCGGCAACCGGTTTGGAAACCATTGCCAGAGAAACCCGGAACGCTTCGAGCGTCGATCTTTCCGGAAGTACCTTTAATACCAATCCAGGTATACTTAAACTCAACACAGTTAACAACGGTTCTTCTAGTGTCGTTCAATTTTATGTAACTAATTCGGTATTGATGATGGATCGTGACGGGGTAACCCAAGGGCCTCTTACAGGGTCATCCGTGGCCGTAACCAATCTGCAATTTCAAAATCTTACCTCGACTTCCTCTCAGGCAATAAAGATTAATATGACCCTGGCGGGTGGTGTCGGCTCAACTACTCAGTCTGAAAATTTTTATGACACTGTAATCATCAGAGGTAGCTATAAATAATATGAATTACCAAAAAGGACAAGCAATGATCACCGCCGTCATCTTCTTTCTAGCCATCATGCTTACTATTGTTGGTGGCGTTTCCTTTGCGGTCCTTCGACAAGTTAAAAATGCCCATGATTTTATTCGTTCAAAAGAGAGCTACTACCTTTCCGAAGGAGGAATGGAAGATCTTCTCTACAGGGTGAAGGCGGGTAAGAACTATTCTTCGGCTGAGACGTTGATACTTAACAATTATTCAACTGTGACTACTGTCTCTGATGTAAGCGGCGGTAAACTGATCAGCGCTAGTACTAATCGCGACGGCGATGTTCGTAAAATTTCTGCAAACATTTCGATTGGCACCGGTGAATCCTTTAATTATGGAGTGCAAACCGGCCAAGGAGGCTTTGATTTACAGGGCGGCTCCCGAGTAAATGGCAACGTCTATGCCAATGGTTCGATTACCGGCGATAGCGCGACTATCACCGGCTCCGCCACCGCTGCTAATAGTAGTTCTTTGGCCGCTGATCAGACCAATAATACCCCGACAACACCCGCAAACAGCATAACGTTCCGTAACGCTTCCGCCAGCCAAGACTTTGCCCAGAGTTTTCAGGTGAGTACGACGGAGGTGGTTAATAAGACTCAGGTGTATATTAAAAAATTCGGCAGCCCATCCAATGTCACCGTTAGAATTGTCGAAGATAACAATGGAGTTCCAAGCGGCGCTGAAGTTACCAACACCACTATTTCTTCTTCTCTCATTACCACGAACTATGCTTGGGTAGACGCTCTTTTCCCCTCAGGAAAGCTGCTTGTGACAGGGACAACCTACTGGCTCGTGCTTGATAGCGGATCACAGAGTTCAAGTAATTACTATATTATTGCCGCTAACGCTGGGGGATATAGCAATGGTACGGGCAAAGTAGGAACATATGGAGGCACTTGGAACAATACTAGTCCGGCCGGACTTGATGGCTACTTCGTTCTTTACTTGGGTGGGCAACAGTCGACAATTGGCGGGACAGGCTCGATTGTAGTCGGCTCTGGAGGAGTGGGAGATGCTTGGGCGCATAATGTTCAAGGTGTTCAGGTTGCCGGGTCGCTTTACTGCGCTTCGGGTAACGGGAATAATAAAAGTTGCGATACCAGTCGGGGGGATCCTGCGCCACAGCCACTGCCTGTTTCGCAAGGCAATATTGATAGTTGGAAAGCCGAAGCCACGGCCGGCGGAATAAATAGCGGTGATCTTCATTTTGGTAGCGCCGGCGGCTCGCTGGGTCCTAAAGAAATCGATGGGGATTTGACGATTGGTGGGGGAGGAACGGTTATTGTAAAAGGGACGCTGTGGGTTACCGGTAATCTTTCTCTTGCTGGCGGGTCAAAAATAGTCCTTGATAGCTCATACGGCGCTAGTAGCGGTGTTATTGTAATCGACGGCACCACCTCTCTTACCGGAGGTTCGGACATAAAAGGCACCGGTCAGGCAGGAAGCTATATTCTTATCCTTTCGACCAGTGACTGCCCGACAAGCTTAAGCTGTTCGGGTAATCCAGCCATCAACGACGCCACAGTACTCACATCAGCTGTTCTCAATGCACAAAACGGCACCATTGCTATCGCCGGCGGCTCTCATCTCAAAGAAGCGACGGCGTATCGCCTTACGGTTGCCGGCGGCTCGGTTCTTACCTACGATTCCGGCCTTGTTAACATGCATTTCAAATCCGGTCCTTCCGGCGGCTGGAACATTTCTGGCTGGAGCGAGACGCAATAACCGGGGATAACGGACGTTTGCATTCATTTTGTTTCCCAGCATTAGATACATCTCACATCACAACGCGGACGACTGATATTGGCAGCCAAGCTCGACGAGCGCAGATCAATGGGTTGTATAACCAGCTGCTCTTGAGAAACGCGGAACAAGCGGGACTTGATTATTGGGATCAGAGTGGTTTGACCATCGATCAGATCCGCCAGGACATTCTTAGTAGTTATGAATACAACTATCTCGTCAAGCATCCTAGCCCTACCGCTTCGCCAGCAGTAGCTCCTCTTCCTGTCGCCACCCCTTCACCAGTCATCTATCCTCCAATGCCATCTGCAACGCCTTCTCCTTACTACTCTCCACTACCGACACCAACTCTCACCCCAACTCCTACCGTTACCCCTCAAGTCGATCAGCGCCGCGTCGATATTACCAACCTCTACCAAACCCTCCTCAATCGCGCTCCTGATCAAGGTGGTTTCGATTACTTCTACAATTCTGGCATGACAATTGACCAAATCCGATCGACTATTATGAGAAGCCAAGAGTACACCACTCTCCACGCTTCATCGTCGCCAAGTCCTTCACCAAGCCCAGTATCCTTTGCTTTGCCAAGCGACAGTATGTCAGCCACGGTCGTCGGTGTTGTTAAGGATATGATCAACTTCTTGTTTAGGTAAACAGTCTATATGAGAGGAAAAAGCCGCTCTGTTCTCACAGAGCGGCTTTTGTTATACTTATCGCATGGCTAAAAAAGAAAAAAAGATCATCGCCGGCAATTGGAAGATGAATCCGAATTCGATTGATGAAGTCAAACGAGTTTTTATCGCTATAAAAAAGACGGCAATGGGTGCTAAAAATGTGCTGACTGTGGTTTGTCCGCCTTTTCCGTATCTTAACCAATGCAAAAAACTCTACGTCGGCGACTATATGGCGCTTGGCGCTCAAAATGTCCATCAGGAGTATTCAGGCCCTTTCACCGGCGAAGTGAGCGCTGAAATGCTTATGTCTGTCGGGGCTTCATATGTCATTATCGGACACTCTGAGCGACGGCAGATGGGCGAAACCGACGAGATCGTTGCCCTTAAAGCAAATGCGGCGCTTAAAGCCGGGCTCAAGGTCATTCTTTGTATTGGTGAGAAAGAACA
>CAZYVN010000014.1:0-8881 GCA_964650925.1 uncultured Candidatus Saccharibacteria bacterium | reverse complement strand
CCCTCCAATGACGGCTCCGGGGGCATTTGGTTCGGGGGCACCGTGGGCGGGGTCAAGGACGTCGCCCAGCTCGAGGCCGGGCTGATCAATTCCGCCGACGCGCGCCAGCTCGACCGCTACGCGGCGCGCCTTGCGGAAATCTATGGCGCACCGCCGACGCTGCGGCGCAAGGAGACCTCTGAGACGATTTCGGGGCCGCTGGCGCTGCTCAACGCGCTGTTCGCCACCGGCCGCAAGGGCCTGACCATGCAGCGCTACAAGGGTCTCGGCGAGATGAATGCCGAGCAGCTCTGGGAAACCACGCTCGACCCGAATGTGCGCTCGCTGCTGCAGGTCAAGGTCAACGACGCGACCGACGCCGATTCGCTGTTCTCGCGGCTGATGGGCGACGAGGTGGAGCCGCGGCGCGAGTTCATCCAGGACAATGCGCTGTCGGTGGCTAATCTGGATATTTGAGCGCGGCTTGCCGACAGTTTCTGCAACAAAAAAGCCTGACGAATGTCGGGCTTTTTTGTTGCAGAACCTTGGGCCGGATCAATGATCCATGGCCTTGACGATTTCCTCACTTGCGCCGAATTTTTGAAGAATCCTTCGGCCGATTTCAACATGGGTACCGGCAACTTCATGGTCGACGGCTTTACCGATGTCGTGGAGGAGGGCCCCCGCTTTGGCTACCGAAACGTTTGCTCCCAGCTCCTCAGCAATCATGCCAGCAATATGGGCCATTTCAATGGAATGTTGAAGGACATTTTGACCATAGCTGGTTCGAAAATGAAGTCGGCCAAGAATAGCCATGATGCGAGGGTCAAGATTGAAGATGCCGCACTCGTAAGCCGCTTGTTCTCCCTTTTCTTTGATGGTTTTATTAATGTCTTGTTGGGCTTTCTCAACAATTTTTTCGATTTTGGCAGGCTGAATACGGCCGTCTTTGATGAGTTCTTCAAGAGCAGCCTTGGCTACCTGTCGGCGAACAGGATCGAAGGACGAGATGGTAATAGCGCCGGGAGTGTCGTCGACGATGACCTCAACACCGGTAATTCGCTCGAAGGCTTTAATATTTCGGCCCTCTTTTCCAATGATTTTTCCTTTCACTTCATCGTTTGGAATAGGGACGTTGGTAGACATAACATCCATTGCCACCGAGTTTGCCAGTCGCTGAATCGATGCGCTCAATATATCACGAGCTTTCCGTTCCAGCCTTTCATTTCCGGACATTTCAATTTTGCGAATCCTTGAGAGGATGTCGCTCTCAAATTTTTGTTCGAGGATACTAAATAACTCCTCCTTAGCTTCATTTTCGTTCAAATGAGAGAGGCGCTCGAGGGCTTCTCGGCGATCTTTTTCGAGTTTATCCGCTCGCTCCTTGATTTCCTTGATTTCTGCGATCTTTTGCTTAAGGTTTTCGACTTCAGAATCGATGTCGAGCTGGCGCTTATCGAGAAGATCCTCCTTTTTGATCAGACGATTTTCGGTTTGTTTGATTTTTTCTTCCTTCTCTTTTATTTCCAGGCGGATTTCCTGCATGATATCAGCCGCTTTCTTTTCCGCTTCGGTGGTGATTTTTTTGGCTTCTTCTTTGGCTTCAAGCATCATCTGCTTAATTTCCAGTTCCATCGAGCCCTTTTTACCGAGGGAAATGATGAGACGTAGAAAGTATCCTATGGCAATACCGGCTGCTCCTGAAACACCGAGAAGGAGCAATACTAGTTTCACTGACATGGTAGTAAGAATTAAAGCACCTTATCGATGAGCCCGTACCTCTTTGCTTCTTCGGCGGTAAGATAGTAGTCTCGGTCGACGTCTTTCTCGACTTTTGAAAGAGGTTGGCCTGTGTTTTTTGCTAATATTTTATTGATGTTTTCTCGGATCTTGAGGATTTGCTTCGCGGTAATTTCAATTTCTGTTGCTTGTCCTTGAACACCTCCGAGGGGTTGGTGGATCATTACTTCAGCATTGGGTAGGCAAAAGCGCTTACCTTTTTTACCGGCTGAAAGTAAAAGGGCAGCCGCAGAGGCAGCCAGACCGACACAAACGGTCGAAACATCGTTTTTGACGTGGTTCATTGTGTCGAGGATAGCCATGGCTGCAGTAACCGAGCCGCCGGGTGAGTTAATATAGAGTGAAATATCTTTTTTAGGGTCTTCAGATTGAATGAAGAGGAGCTGAGCGATGACGATATTTGCGGTGTAGTCATCAATCGGGCCGCCGAGAAAGATAATGTTCTCTCGAAGCAGCCTCGAATAAATATCGTAAGCCCGCTCGCCAAATTGTGATTTTTCAATCACGGTCGGGATTAAGTTCATGTAAGTAAGTGTCAATTCGTAATTACGAATTATTAATTGTTAATGTGATTCAAATTTTTATATAAATTTGTAATTAAAAAATATCACATCTTATGCAAGATAGCAATTTTGAAAAGACCGGTTGACCAGCCCATATCCAAATGTTAGGGTTAAATTGAATCGCTCTTTGTAAACTCCATTTACCACGAGCGACAACCGCAACTATTGGTGATCCGATCAACAGGATTGGGAAGCCAAAAAAAGAAAGAAGGATAGTATGTCTAGAGAAATGTAAAGGGTAGTCTGATGAGTGCTTGTGATGGTTATTGTGCGCCACACGACCCGGTAACACGGGTTATGGCGGAGGAATTGTTACCCACACTTCAAAGAATGTCTGATCGGCAAATAACCGTCAAACATTTTACATTGCTGAGGCAAGATAATCGGCGTTTGCATCGTGTGGCACGAGCTATTCTTTCGGGAGGCTGGCCCATGTCCAAAGCCGAAGAAGGGGCTTATGACCATTTGGGAGAATCGAGAATGCAGATTGCTGCGCAGATTAAGGAAATCTGGGGAATTACAGAAGACTCAGAGAAAGATAATCCCCGCATTCAGTATTCAGTGGAAACAATTCGGAATAAGGTGGGGCCGTTGGTTCATCTGGTTTACATCACTGGAGCAACTCCGCTTGAGCAATATTATAAAGCTCTCGAGCTGCCAATGTTTGATCAAGAAAGGATGAGGGAAGAAATTCGACCCCACTTTCTAAAATGGGAACAAAATTATCAAAAAATTGAACCGGGGTACTATCTCATCAAACTTTTGCGCAGAGAGTTAGTAATAAGTCCCGCGACGTAAGTCGCGGGACTTTTTTATTTTACAAAATTGTGTAGACTTAAGCTCATGAGATTACATCGATTTTTTGTGGAGGAAAAATTGGAAAACAAGAAGGAGTTTGTCACCGATAATCCCGAGCTTATCCATCAGTGGAAAAACGTATTTCGCCTTCGCTCCGGAGAGAAGGTCATTCTTCTTGACAATAGCGGCTATGAATTTTACGGAACCATTGAACTCACTTCGAAAGAGCGTACAGTGGTCATTATTGATGAAGTAAAAGAAAATAATCTAATAAAAAATAAACCTTCGCTCGAAGTGTATTTATACGTTGCCTTGATTAAAAAAGACAACTTCGAATGGATCCTGGAAAAGGGTACGGAAATCGGAGTAACAGGGTTTGTTCCTATTGTTTCAGAACGAAGTGAAAAGAAGAACTTAAATCACGAGCGGGCCTTCAAAATTATCAGGGAAGCAAGCGAGCAATCAGGTAGAGGAATACTCCCCACTCTTGGAGAGGTGGTTAGCCTTGAAGATCTGTTATTAAAAGAAGATGTCCATTTTGTCGTTTTTCATCTTGAAGGGAAGCCGTTTGTTAAGAAAGATTTCATAAACGATAAAAGGTTGGGGGTATTGATAGGACCGGAAGGCGGGTGGACGGATCAGGAAATCGCGCTATTTAAAGAAAAAAATATTCCGATTGTAAGATTAGGAAATCAGACCCTTCGTGCCGAAACAGCGGCAATCACAGTTTCATCATTGTTATTATTGGGCTAAGTTTTGTGAAACACCTTGAATAACGGCTCTCTACAGCTGTATTTAAACTCACAGCTAGATATCAAGGTTAAACCTTGATATCCAATTAATAAAAAATCAAACACCGAGTGTTTGATTTTTTAAATTATTTTTGTTCTTCCAAAAATTGGATTACTTTTTCATTAGTAAGGATAGTGTCCGCGTAGTCTTTTGCTCGTTCTTGGTCTGCATCCTTATAGTGAGCGATGATATGCTCGACTTCCTTTTTGATTTCTTCTTTGGTCGGTTCTATCTTTTCGTTTGCAGATATCTTATTAAGAGTAAGTTGAAGCTTAACTCGTTTGATCGCATCGGCGGTCCAATCTTTCCTCAATTCTTCCTCGGTCTTTTTGAGATGCTTTAAATAGTCAGGTAGATTAGCACCCATTCGAGTCAGATCTAGTTTGAATTGCTCGGTCATTTTATTGAGCTCGCTTTCAATAAGAACTTTCGGCACATCGATGGTTGCTTGAGTTATGATGGCATCAACGATGGCGATTCTCTTTTTTTCCCGAGATTTGTGTTCTTTTTCTTCAATAAGGTTTTGACGTACTTTGGCCTTAAGATCGTCTACATTTTTAAAGTCACCAAGCTTCTTCAGTAGCTCGTCGTTGAGTTCCGGAGCCTCTTTTTCAAGTTGGGCATCATGAGCTTCTTTAGAAATGGTGTGATCGTGTTTTGAGTGATCGACTTGAGCTTTTCGGATTTCCAGAATAACCTCGTCAACTTCCTTGTCGCTCACCTCGATTTTTTCAGCAGGCTTCTGGTTTTCGGTGGCCGCTATTTTTTTGTAGTTGGTAAGAATAACTTCCGGCATCACCGCAACAGTGATCTTGAATTCAAAAGGATTACCCAGCGCGAGTTTTGTAAATTCTACCGCTGGTCGGGTGATGGGGAAGATCTTCTGCTCAGCTAATATTTTTGGGTACGCGTTTGAAAGAGCAATTTCAGCTGCCTTTTCCATAACCGTCTTTTCACCGACATGTTGAATGAGAATCTTTTCAGGAATGTTGCCTTTTCGGAAACCATCAAGAGTTACCGAGCCGCCGATTCTTTTCAGGGCATCTTTTTTATATTTTTCTAGTTCCGACCACTCGATTTGAGCGGTGATTACAATCTCCGATTGTCCGAGTTTTTTTATCTGTATATTGTTGTACATAGTAAGAATTGCTATTTAATAGTTTGAATCTGAGTCTGGAGTTTAGTAACGTCTTGTTTTTTTAGGTCGGCTTCAATCGATTTTAGATCGTCGTTTGATTGGAGAGCCGCTTCTTTTTGGATTCTTTCACGTTCCGCTTTTATTTTAGCGTCCCTGGTTAGTTTGTCAGCCCAAAAATAAAGGCCACCGAGGATGAGCAAGACGACAATAATAATCGAACCTATGACCGGACCGATTGGACCGTCTTGGTTATTGCGATTGCGTTTCTCCATAATTTTTAGCTATCGACTGAGTGATTTGCTCGAGAATGGAATGGATCTCGGTGATATTTTTAACGGTGCTATCAATGAGGGCCTGGGTTGTTGTCGAAAGCTCATGAGTGCTTGTTGCGGTCGTATTTTTTAGGATGATTTTCAATTCGGCAGCACTTGAAGAAGCCACATCGATTTTTGCCTCGGCATCATTGAGTGAATTTTTCAAGAACGAAAGGTCAACATCCTGTTCCTCAATCTTTTTTATTCGTGAATCGAGTCGATTAGCGATGTCACCTAACTGAATAGTGTTCAGGCTTAATCGGTCGGCAAGATTGTTTAAGGTAACAGGTTTATTTTGCTGAGAAGATGCAATGGGGTTCTCATTAACTACTTTTTCGATGATTTCGTTGCGAACATTCTTGTTGACTTCTTTGTTTTCTTTTCGCTCCTCGAGATTTCTTAAGATAACTTTAAACGGAGCAGCAAAAAAGCTGACCGGGCCCGACAAAGGCTCTTCGGCATGCGCCACAGGCACTACCGCGACGGTAAGTGTCAGCAAAAAAACAGTGCTAAAAATACCATATTTCATATAAGTGTTTTGAGCTTAAGTATAGCACAAAACGCACCTATTTTCCAGCTTTACCTACTTAATGAGGAAAGGAATAAGCAGTAGAGCCACAATATTAAGGATCTTGATCATTGGGTTAATGGCTGGTCCAGCGGTGTCTTTGTAAGGGTCTCCAACGGTATCTCCAGTAACCGCGGCTTTGTGAGCGCTCCCACCTTTTCCGCCGTGGAAGCCGGTTTCAATGTGTTTTTTGGCATTATCCCAAGCTCCTCCGCCTGATGTCATCGAGATGGCAAGGAAAAGACCGGTAATAATGCTACCTACGAGTAATCCTCCAAGGGCAACCGGACCAAGGATAAATCCAACCAACAATGGGGCAACAATCGGAATCATGGCTGGAAGAATCATCTGTTTAATAGAAGCCTTGGTTACAATATCGACTGATCGAGCGTAATCCGGCTTAGCTTTGCCTTCCATAATTCCCTTAATTTCTCTAAATTGACGTCGAACCTCCTCAACCACCTTACCGGCAGTTATACCGACAGCCTCCATAGATAGAGCGGCGAAGTAGTAGGGAAGAAGTCCTCCGACAAAGAGACCAACCAACACCAATGGATCACCCAGTTCAAAGAAGAGCTTGTGACCTAATTTAGCAAACTCCTGGGTGTACGAAGCAAAAAGCACTAAAGCTGCTAAGGCTGCTGAACCAATAGCATAACCCTTAGTAACAGCCTTTGTTGTGTTACCCACAGCATCAAGCGGATCGGTAATATTTCGAACTGATTGAGGAAGATGAGCCATTTCAGCAATACCGCCGGCGTTGTCGGTGATCGGTCCATAGGCATCAATGGCCACAATGATACCAGTCATTGAGAGCATGCTCATAGCAGCAATGGCAATTCCGTACAGTCCAGCAAAGTGGAAGGTCACAAGAATACCAAGGACAATGGTGATAAGAGGAAGAGCAGTAGCCTTCATTGAGATCGCCAAACCTTGAATGACGTTGGTGCCGTGACCTGATTCAGAAGCCAGAGCGATTGATCGCACCGGCTTGTAACTGGTCGAAGTGTAATATTCAGTGATCATCACAAGGAGAGCGGTGACCAAAAGTCCAACGAGCGCACAGATATAAAGTGCTTTTACACTATGAACACCATTGTTACCCATAAGAGAGGTGGTAAGAGGGTAGAAGCCAATAGCGGAAAGAACAGCCGCGGCAATAAGACCCTTGTAAAGCGCCAACATAATGTTGGTGCTTTTTCCTAGGCGGACAAACCAGGTGCCGATAATCGATGCGATAATAGCTACTCCACCCAAAGCGAGAGGATAGATAACCGCACCGTTAAAATTTTTAAATAGAAGTGAACCTAGAAACATCGCCGCTACTGAAGTTACAGCATAGGTTTCAAAAAGGTCAGCGGCCATACCGGCACAGTCACCGACGTTATCGCCGACGTTATCGGCAATAACGGCAGGGTTGCGAGGGTCATCTTCCGGAATCCCCGCTTCGATTTTTCCAACAAGGTCAGCCCCGACGTCAGCAGCTTTGGTGAAAATACCACCACCAAGACGAGCGAACACCGAGATAAGGCTAGCTCCGAAACTAAGACCGACAAGAGCGGCAACGCTACCGGTAATAGCAAAGAATGAAGCCACTCCCAAGAGAGCCAGACCAATAACCAAGAGTCCTGTTACCGCACCACCTTTAAAGGCCACAAGAAGGGCGCTTTCAAGTCCTTCTCGAGCCGCTTCGGTTGTTCGGACATTAGCTCGAACCGAAATATTCATACCGATGTATCCCGCTAGGCCAGAAAGGAAAGCCCCGACGATGAAACCAGCGGCAGTTGTTAGGTCGAGAAGTTTCCAAAGGACAATGAAGAGGATAAGAGCAATCCAGGCGATGGTCTTGTACTGACGATGAAGGTAAGCTTTTGCGCCGGTTCGGACTGCTTCAGCAATATCTTGCATCTGAGCATTACCCTGGCTTCGCTTAAGAATGCTTGTAATCAAGAATACTCCATAGAGTATGGCTACAATGGCAGTCACAAGTGAAAAAAGTAAGTATGAATTCATGAAAGTCTGTTAGTTAGTATTAATGTTATTCTTATGATTCAACCGGAGCGTTATCGGCATCGGCGATTTTGGTCGACTGAATGTCGATTTTCCAGCCAGTCAATTTTGCCGCAAGACGGACATTTTGTCCACCCTTGCCAATAGCTAGAGATTGCTGGTCTTCTGCGACGGTAACAAGAGCTTTATTTTCCTCTCTATTGATGGTAACAGAGATTACTTTCGCTGGAGAAAGGGCATCCTCGATGAAAGACGCCGGATTTTCCGACCATTCGATGATATCGATTTTCTCGCCACCAAGCTCGCTCATAACGGTAGAAACACGGACGCCACGCTGGCCGACCATTGATCCAATTGGGTCAATATGATCATCATTTGATTTGACGGCGATCTTTGAACGCGACCCTGCTTCCCGAGCAATCGCTTTAATTTCCACTGTTTTTGAGGCAATTTCTGGAGCTTCAATCTCAAAGAGTTTTTCCAAAAACTTTGGATGAGAACGCGAAAGTCGAAGAAGAATACCTTTTGGACTGTCTTCAACGGCGTAGAGATAGGCTCGAATTCGTTCGCCTTGTTTGTAGTGTTCGGCAGGGATTTGCTCTTCGTAAGGCAGAATACCGGTGGTTCGGCCCATATCAACGAAAATATTACCACGTTCAATACGCTGAACGGTACCCGTGATAATCTCACCTTCGCGTTTGCCGTATTCATTCAATACCGAGACCTTTTCTGCTTCTCGAATTTTTTGAATGATGACTTGTTTAGCGGTTTGAGCGGCGATTCGGCCGTAATTATCCTTTTGCTCGAGAGGGAAGACGATTTCATCATCGAGTTTCGCATCCTTCTTTATTTTCTTGGCATCTTCAAGGAGGATGTGGTGTTCCGGATTAAAGCGAACTTTGATATTTTCCTCGGCGGT
>CAZYVN010000013.1:0-8896 GCA_964650925.1 uncultured Candidatus Saccharibacteria bacterium | reverse complement strand
ACTCAAAGTCGAATACCTCAATAAGAAAAACCTCGAACGCACACCCAAAAAAACCAAACTGGGCGTCAGCTTTCACCTGGCTGCCCAAGCCTTGGTCCGCCAATCCTACGCCGAACCAGCCCTGACTTTTGACACAAACGTCATGGGCACGGTAAACCTCCTCGATGCCGCTCGAAAGACTCCTTCGGTTCGAGCGATCGTGGCTATCACCAGCGACAAATGTTACTACAATAGAGAACAACTCTGGGGCTACCGTGAAGACGACGCCATGGGCGGCAATGATCCCTACAGCGCCTCAAAGGGCTGTGCCGAACTTGTCATTCATTCCTACCGAACATCTTTCTTCAATCCTGCTCAGTACGGCAAAACTCATTCAACACTCCTCGGTAGCGTCCGAGCCGGCAACGTCATCGGCGGCGGCGACTGGGCGACCGACCGACTAATTCCGGATATCATGAAAGCGGCCAAGCGCGGTGAAACCGTGCTCATCCGAAACCCTCACGCCACTCGGCCATGGCAGCATGTGTTGGAACCATTAAGCGGTTACCTTCATCTCGGTTGGAAATTGCTCGAAGGCAGGAAAGAGTTTGCCGATGGTTGGAATTTTGGCCCGGCTGAAGAATCGTCACTCTCGGTTGAGCATGTCCTTGAACATGTTAAAAAGCATTGGGATGCTATTCGCTATAAAATTCAAAAAAACCCGAACCAACTTCACGAAGATCATCTACTTAAATTAAACTCGTCAAAGGCACACGCCAGATTAAAATGGAAAAATGTTTGGAATAATGAAACAACGTTCGAAAAAACCGTCAACTGGTACAAAAATTTCTATAAAAACAAACATATCACGAGCGAACAGGATCTCGCCGATTATATAAGCGACGCTAAAAAGATTCAGCCTGAGTGGGCCCGTGATACTATAGAGTAAATGAAATTCATCGCCACACAGTTACCCGAAGTGTACATTATCGAGCCGCAGGTGTTCGTCGACGAGCGCGGCGGCCTGATTAAAACATTGCATAAAGACACTTTTTTGAAAGAAAAATTAAACACTACTTTTGACGAAAGTTTTTATTCATTTTCTAAAAAGAATGTTATTCGCGGCATGCATTTCCAAGTTCCACCGAAAGACCACGCAAAAATAGTCTATGTACCGAAAGGAGCAATTCTCGACGTTATCCTTGACCTACGGCAAACCTCACCTACCTACGGCCACCATATTTCGGTCGAACTCTCCGAACATAATCGTAAAAGTATCTACATCCCGCACGGCTGCGCTCACGGATTTCTTTCTCTGGAAGACGATTCTTATACCGTCTATCTGCAGGAAACGGTCCGGTCGGCCGAACACGAAGCCGGCATTCGTTACGACTCCTTCGGTATGAATTGGGGAATCGCTTCACCGATCGTTTCGACTCGCGACAAAACTTTTCCGAGCCTCGCCAATTACCACTCGCCTTTCATTTTTAATAATAAACCGAACTCATGAAAATCCTTATAAGCGGCGGCACCGGTTTTATCGGCAACCATCTCATCAAAAGGTTGGCCGAAGAAAAGCACGAATTGACGGCGATTGTCAGAACCTCAACCGACACCGGCAGTTTAAAAAAACAACAAATCAAAACCTTCGTGACAAGCGATGATATCCTCGACCTTATCGCCTTTATGAAACAAGAGCGATTCGACGGAGTGATTCACCTGGCTTCGTTGTTTTTGGGTCAGCACCAATCCCAAGACGTGAGCGAATTGGTGCGATCAAACGTACTCTTTTCAACACTACTTCTTGAAGCGGCGACCAAAAGCCAAACAGCCTGGTTTATTAATACCGGCACGTTCTGGCAGCATTTCGAAAACAGCGACTACTCCCCCGTCAACCTCTACGCCGCCACCAAAGAAGCTTTTGAGACGATCAGTAAATACTATCTGGAGACAACGCCGATTAATTTCGTCACTCTGCAGTTAAGCGACACCTTCGGACCCGCCGATACTCGTCCAAAAATTTTTAATCTCTGGCTCAAAGCGGCAACTTCAGGCGAACCGCTCGACATGTCACCGGGTGAACAACTGATCGACATTTCCTACATCGACAATGTCGTCAACGCCTATATTCAAACTATCCAACTACTTAGCGACGACACCGAGAAAAAACGTAAAGGTAGCATTTTTGCCGTAAGTTCCGGTGAGCAAATGACGCTGCGACAATTAGCGGCTCTCTTTGAAAAAGTGACAAAAACCAAATTAGCCATTAATTGGGGTAAAAAAGAATACCGCACCCGCGAAGTAATGCGACCATGGAGTAAAGGCAAACCGATGCCGGGTTGGCAACCTCAGATTTCTCTTGAGGAAGGCATTCGTCGAACATTCAATTCCCATGATTAAAAAAATCTCACTTTCATTGCGAAGAAGTTATCAATCAGCCTTACTTTTTTTTAAGGAACGATTATGGTACTACCAATGGCGTTATCAGCAAGGCATGTCACTTAACAATCAAGTGACCGCCTCATTAAACCGTCCAACGAAAATCTTTTTTTCAAAACCTCGACGAATCCTTCTCATTTATTCAAAAAAGCATTTCGATCCGCAAAAGGAAGCGGCCGGCGAGCAACCTCTGCGACACTCGGCTTCGAATCTGGCCCGAAATATGTATGCCGCTCTTAACGAACATACGACATCGGATAAAGCGGAAATCGTATACATTGATCAAGAAGAAGCTTATCAAGAACGCGGCGCCTTCGACCTCGTCATCGGCATTCTCTCCCCCGCCTTTCTCTCTTATGCTCAAAAAAATCCGCAATCCCGGAAAATACTTTTTCTCGTCAATTGTCATCCGCTCTGGCGTCTTAAAACAATGATCGGCGAAAGTGAGCGGCTCGGAAAAGTTTTTCCTCTTTCTGAATTTGTCGAGCCGAAGCTCTTTATCGAACTACGGCAGCACGTCGACGAGTACATTTTAATCGGTAATGAATTCGTTCGGGACACGTATGGTGAATATGGAATTCCAAAAGAAAACATCAATCTCATTGACAGCGGCGTCGACATTGATCTTTTAACTCCCGATCCTTCCCAACGCCCGAAGGAAAAACTGCGCATCGTTTATCCCGGCAGTCACCTCGGTATCAGAAAAGGTTTGTTTAGGGTTCTGCAGGCCTGGCAAGCACTCGAAGAAAAAGAACCGGACTTCTCTGCCGAACTTGTAATCATGGGCGGGGCCGACAAATTCAAAGATGACATTAATCGCTTTGTCGCTACCCATCCAAAAAGCACCTTTCTCGGCTGGATTGAATCCAACACCGAAAAGTACCAAAAACTCTTGCAATCAAGTCATATTATTATAAATCCTTCCCTCGAAGAAGGTCAGGTTGGCTGTGTTTTGGAAGCGATGGCTACCGGAGCTGTGCCGATCATCACTCAACAATGCGGTATAGCGATTAGTGACGGCATCGAAGGACAAGTAATTGAAAATTATGAAAACCCAAACGAAGTAGCCGAAAAACTACGTGTCCTTATCCACGATCAAAAACTTCTGGAAACCATGTCTCAAAAAAGTCTCGCATACATTCGGGAACATCACTCTTGGCGGACATTCAAAAAAAATATCGAGCGAATTGTTTTTCGAGCTTAAGCTTCGATTACTTTCCTAAACTCAATTCGAAAATCTTCCCAACGATGCGCGCGATCAATGACTTTTAAGGTCTCCGCCGACATCTTTTCTCGAAGCGCTTTTTCTTCAATCAATCGTTTCATATAACCAACAATCTCTTCGGCATTAGTCGGGTCGTTAATGATAAATCCCTCGATACCGTTCCTTAGGTTAATACCGCATTGTCGAGTGATGACCGGCACAGCTCCGGTGGCCATAGCCTCGAGCACCCAACCCACCTGACCTTCTTCGAGCGAAGAACCAATAACGACATGGCTTGATTGTAAATACGGCAATTGAGCGGTGTAGGAAAGCCAGCCAAGATTAATGACATTCCTATGTCGCTTGGTGAAAACGTTGAGTTCTTCGGGGAACGATTCAAAACCAACTACATAAAGCTCGACGGAATCGGCTTCCACCAGCGTCATCAGCCGTTCCCAAGCAGCTACCAATCGAAAAAAGCCTTTGCGAATCCCCATATCGGTCGCCGGGTAAATAAAACGAACCACATCTTTTGGTCGCGATTGCGGATTTGGACGAACGACATCACACATAATACCAAGATTAAGCGGAAAGATCGAGATTTCGGTAAGGCCTTGGTCCTTGAATGTTTGAGTGATTGTTTGATTACCAATCTGAGCAATAGCATCGGCATGAAAACGTAGTCGATTCATGATGCCGGGCTTAATCCATTCACCGACGGGCAGATCTTTATGAAGGTTAGTCGCTTCATCGAGGAGGACTTTGGCTCTATACAGCGGATGACAGTTAACCGAGAGAATTATTTTCCTAGCTCTCGGATGAGCCTTGCAGCAATCAATGAAATGTTCCGACATAAGGCCGACGATAAGGTCGACCGGTGGCAACGTTCGGGCATACTTTTTGACATTGAAATTCGGGCGCTTTTTAATATCGATATGGAAACGTTCTTTGCCTTCAAGCAGCTTCCATATGTTTCGAGCGATACTGGCCGTACTGCTGTAGTAAAAATCTCTCTCCGGCCGATCATTGTTGGGATCAAAATGTTGGAGCGAATGAACAAGAATAACTCTTTTAATACCTTGCCAATCTTTGTGAGCAACAAGATACTGGCGGCGGTAGAGACGAGCGATCGGGTTCAGTATCCAATTTAGACAAACAGCCCAATAGTACGTCAATCGCCGCCATAATAAATGCGAAGCCGTTTTCTTTTTAAGCGCAACCAATCCTTTATAGCCGGAAAAAAGAAAGGAACTTTTTAGACGATGTTTTATTTTCTGAAGCATACCTTTAACTTAAGATGTTATTGACGAGTCGACGCAGTCGCGGAATCGATTTTACTTTTTTGAGGTATTTTCGAGTCAAAAACCACTTAGGGAAAAAGCGCTTGTTTTTATAAAAACCGAAGGGTTGAACGGAGATATCGCTATCATCCGGACCGCCGACGAATTCTTTAGTGATGTTTTGCGGAGCAAAAACCAAATCCTTGGTTTTGCCTTCAAGAAATTTTTTACTGCGCAGAGAGAATCCGCCGTTACCGACATAGTCGTACTTTGTGAACACCTCCTTCCATTTATAAGGTCGGAGTACGAAACCATCCTGACCAACAAATAGAGTGAAATCGGTAGTGACGAGGCCGGCAAGATTGCGGTTATCGAGAGCTTTCCAGGTGATCGAAGTCGGCAAGTGTTTTGGTTTGACATTTGAAACCAAAATAGCTTCATGGTAGCGGATGCCGTCCAGCGAAAGTTTCAAGGCCTTAATTGTTTCGTTGATTTTTGTTTCAGTAACAGCGACAAGAGTGACGTTTGGTAATTCAAGTTTTGGTACTTGCCGCTCGTCGTATGTTTTAAGAAGAGCTTTTTCGCGATATTTTTTAAGAATGTAACGGTACTCATCGCCGCGGACTTTTTTATTGGCAGCGGTGTTGGTAGTCTGATGATCGCCCAAACGATTAACGACGGTTATAGTGTTGAGAATTTTTGGCGGACCGAATTTAAGAGAATATCTTTTATAAAAATCGCAGTCCATGAGCCACTTCAAATGTTTGTCAAAGTTAAGGTGACCCTTATTTCGGATAGTCATAACTGAAGGTGAACTGAGGCTGTTGTCTCCTAGGTGAATCTGGTCGTGAAATTTCGGATAAAAAGGCCAGAAATTGGTGATACCGTCGCGACTATGTTCGCAGGCGGTCATGAGCCAGTGGTCCTTCTCCAGATCAAACGCAGCGGCAATATTTTGGAGCGCATCTTTATCGTAAAGATAATCGTCGAGAAAAATTATTTTAATAAGCTTGCCGGTAGCCAATTTCATGACCTTGTTGGCATTCGCACTCATACCAATGTCGCGTCGATTATGATAGTAGCGGATATCGAGGCGATCTTTGTAAGCCGCACAGACTTCGGCAATAGCCTGGTCGCGAGAATTGTCCGTCACCACCACTTCAAAATCTTTAAATGTCTGAGTAAGGAGAATTTCAAAATTATGCCGAAGAAAACCAGCGCCCTTTCCCTTCATTTCCGAAGTCGGTATACAAACGCTTATTAGTTTCATAAAGTGATATGCTAGAATACTACCATAACAAACTCATACCATGAAATCACTGCCGCATCTCGACATCGTCCTTAGCGTTTTCAATCAGGAAAATCTGATCGAACGTGTCCTCTACGGCATTTTTAAAAACACCACCTCCTCCTTCACTCTCATCCTGGTCTTCGATGGTTGCACTGATCGAACTCAACAAAGAGCCGAGCGCTACATCAAAAAATATCGGCCGAAAAATCTCAAAAATGTAGTCGTCACTACCGCCGGAAACGTTTACGAAACAAGGGCGAACAACATTGGCTTCAAACGAGCCGCCTCGGATTTCATGATGACTTTGCAAGACGACATGGTTATTGAAGAGTATGGTTGGGAACGCCGACTGACCTACCCGCTGCGTAAATTCGACGATGTTCTGGCGGTAAGCTCAAGAGCGGCTCTCGATGTCGTTGACCTCTCGCAAGAAATGCACGTCTATGCTAACAAGGCCGGCCGGGAATTCGGCACTCTAAACCGAACAACCTTCGCCGTTCGAGATGTTATCAATCGCGGCCCGGTTGCTTTCAATATGGCTCACCTTCGCAAACTCGATTACCTCAAAGACAACTACGCTCCTTCGGACCTCGATGACGCCGATCTTTCACTTCGAGCTTGGAAAAAATACAAACTCCGCGTTGGCGCTTTTTGGATCAATTATCTTTCACCACTCCATTGGGGCAAAGGTCGATCGGATGAATCGACAATGAACGTCTCAAAAGCCGCTTCCAAAAACGGCAAGCAAATCATGAAAGATCACGCCGATTACCTATCGACAAAACAGAAGCATGATGAAGATATTTTTATTGCCGAAAACGAAATTGATTATCTTCCTAAAAATAACTTAGCTTTTCTTTATGTGCTTTATCGACCTTTCAGAATTCATCGCAAGGCCGCTATTCGAACAATCAAGCAAACAGTGCTCGCCCTCAAGGAAACGACGTTTCGACTTTTTGAATTTTTCGGTAAAAAAAATGTTCGAGAAGTCGGCATTAAAAAAGCTTTTAAAATAAAATAAATACCGAGGTTAAACCTCGGTATTAGTATTTCTATTTAAATACCATCTTCTCTTTCAGAAGATACGGCAGAGCAAGCAACGAAAGAGCCAGAGTATGACCGCTTTCGACTTCGCCGGCAAAAATTTTTCTGTACCATTCTTCAATCGGCATTACCACCGTCTCAGCGTGGCAATTTTCTTCGACAATCGGCTCTGCGACCCGCTTACAATCGATTGCCAAGAAAGGAGTAAAGCGCAGATTCATGGCCTGAGTTTCAGCCCACGGTCGCGGTTTAAGCTCGATTAATTGCCCGGCTTCGTAGCCGGTTTCTTCAAGCAACTCCCGTTTTGCTACCTCGAGCGGACTTTCATCGCCTTCCGGTCCGCCGCCGGGCAGTTCGAGAGAAAGACGACTCATGCCGTGACGAAATTCTTTGATTGCCACGACGTAAGAATGTTCTCCGCTAATGACCGGGAAAACAATCGACGGCAACTTACCAAGATGCCACCAGGTCAAGAACTCGTATGTCTCGCCTTCGACCGACCGAAAGGTTCGACGGACTATGGCCCGTCCGCGCGGCACTCTGAAAAGAACTTCGATACTCTCTTCAACTGGCAATCTGTTGCTCATTTTCTCCTTGTTGATTATTTTTAACGCCAAAGTTCATGCTATACCAGCGATATTTATAAGTCAATCGTCAATATTCCTCAGCGCCAAGGTTGTGTTATTATACAAACGGAAATCATGACCATATGAAAAAAGCACACATCAAAAAAGCACTAGTTTTGGGAGCCGGTGGATTTATCGGCCATCATCTCGTGACCAGACTCAAACGAGAAGGTTACTGGGTGCGAGGCGTTGACATCAAACGTCCCGAATTCTCGAAAACCAAGGCCGACGAGTTTGTCGTCGGTGACCTTCGCAAGCAATCAGTCTGCGAAAAAGTGGTCACAAAGGGTCTGGACGAGATTTATCAATTGGCGGCCGACATGGGCGGCGCCGGTTACATCTTTACCGGTGACCACGACGCCGACGTCATGCACAATTCCGCTCTCATCAATCTCAACATCATCGACGAAGCTGTCAAAAAGAAAGTTCCAAAAATTTTCTACTCTTCATCGGCGTGTATGTACCCGGCTTACAATCAAGAAGATCCGGACAATCCTCAATGCCACGAAGCTTCTGCCTATCCAGCGGCACCCGACAGCGAGTATGGCTGGGAAAAACTCTTCAGCGAGAGATTGTATGCAGCCTTCAGTCGAAATCACGACATTCAAGTGCGGGTTGCCCGCTTCCACAACATCTTCGGACCGGAAGACACCTGGCGCGGCGGCCGAGAAAAAGCGCCGGCAGCCATGTGCCGAAAGGTGGCCGAAGTAGCCGATGGCGGCACGATCGAGATCTGGGGCGACGGCAAACAAACCCGCTCATTTCTCTACATTGATGAATGCGTTGAAGGGATTCGTCGTCTGATGATGCAGGAATCGTTCAGCGGCCCGGTCAATATCGGCTCCGACGAAATGGTGACCATCAACGAGTTGGTCAAGATGGTTGCCGGTATTGCCGGCAAAAAACTCAAGATCAAGCACATCGAGGGACCGCTTGGCGTCCGTGGTCGAAATTCCCACAACGACTTGATCAAGGAAAGGCCCGGCTAGGCCTCACAAGCCCCGCTTCGAGACGGAATCGCCAAGGCCTACCC